>JBAZKX010000473.1:0-2730 GCA_041650575.1 Desulfobaccales bacterium | reverse complement strand
ACAGGGTGGCAGACTCCGCGGCATACCCCCCCCACGCCGGAAATCCCAGAGCAAAGGCCGGGCCGCCCCAGCCGTATCCCATGCCCCAACCGACGCTGCCATAGTAATCCGGGGTGACCACCGAGACGCTGCGGGGTTCCCCCAGGCCGTAGCCGAAAAACAGGACGTAATCGGCGCGCTCGAAGCTCGCGGCGGGATAGCCGCGGATGGCCAGCAGCTTGGTGATTTTCTCCTTGATTTCCGCCTCCAGCAGCGGGTTTTTGGCCTCTTTGTTGGTCATGACGCAGAAGGAGCCCCCGGGTCTGATCTGCCCGGGTGCGCTGGGATCGGTATAGCCGTTGACCTTGACGCTGTAGTAGTTGTTCAGGGCGCAGCTCGACAAACCGCAGACCAACATCACGGACGCCAGGAACCTGATCATCCGCGGCATGGCCGATCGCCGGCCCGGCTTGAGCGCAAGGCTTAAAGGGCAGGTCATCATGAACAACAGCCCATCGGTAGATAGAAGCGTTCGATCAAGCTGTCCAGCTGCCTCTGAATCTCGGCGAGGGGCGGCAGGTCCGGCGCCGGCGGCAGTTCCTCGTCCGTAAACTTCAGGCGTTTGAAGCGCATGCGGGTGGAGAGTTCTTCCCGCTCCGGCGCCAGCAAGCCTCCGGACATGGATTCGTCCCGGTGGCCGTCCATGGCTTCGATCTGGGCCGCAATCAGACCGAAATCATAGGAGAGATTGAATTTGTCGATGTCTTCATTGAGCAGTTTGAGATGCGTCTGAATCTTGGTGTAGGCTTCGTAGAGCTTGGCGCTCTCCTGCTGCAGGCGCTCGTACAGATCGAAAATCAGGTTGCGGTAGCGGCGGTAAACCGTGAAGCCCCGACGCCGGGTATCATGGAGGAGGTCCACCTGTTCCGAACCCGAGAGATTGCCATACTCCTCGTAGAAGGGCCACGGCTCGAGCTTCAGAATCTCCATCATCGCCGCGCAGGCGTCTTTGGAGCCCAGGGCGTGGTACAGGGCCATGAAACGTTTGTCCAGACCGGCCAGGTTTTGAGTATAGTCCTGAATTTCCTGGCGCAGGACCCCGGTATCTTCTTCAATATAGACCCGGTCGGCAAAATAATTGTCGATGATCTCTTTTTTGATCTGAACTCTTAAGGCGTCCAAGGCCTTATCGACTTGGTCCATGTCGGTTCCCTCTGTCGGAGGTGGAAATCCGCCTGGTTCTCGAACGGTCCGGCTAGTCCTCGCCCGGCGGTTCCGCCGGCGCTTCCGGTCCGGGCTCGCCGAGGCCCAGATCAGTCAGAGAAAATTCCATCTCCCGCCGGTCTTCCATCTCGAGGGTGATGGTCTCCCGGATAAAATTATAGCGGATGATTTTGCCTTCGCCTTCGGGGCTCTGGAGGCGTTTCCCCACCTTGGGCAGGGATTTGCGCAGCTCCTGGTACGAAGAGTATTCGTAGGTGAGGCAGCACATGAGGCGGCCGCAGATGCCGGAAATCTTGTTGGGATTGAGGCTGAGCTGCTGCTCTTTGGCCATGCGCACGCTCACCGGCTCGAAATCCCGGAGGAAGCCGGCGCAGCACAGGCCCCGGCCGCAGATCCCGAGGCCCCCCACCATCTTGGCCCGGTGGCGCACCCCGATCTGGCGCAACTCGATGCGGGTGCGGAACTCCTGGACCAGGTCTTTCACCAGTTCCCGGAAATCCACCCGTCCGGGGGCGGTGAAAAAGAAGATGATCTTGGAGGTATCGAAGAGGCATTCTATCTGGACCAGGTAGATGGGCAGCCGGTGAAACTGGACCCGTTCCTGGCAAAAACTCAGGGCCCGCTGCTCCAGGAGCCGGTTTTTTTCGGCCTGGGCCAGGTCTTCGGGGGTGGCCAGCCGCACCAGAGTCTTCACTTGCCCGGAGAGCAGCTTGGGGTCAACGTCCGTATAAACGCCCACCACCCGGCCCAGCTTCAGGCCGCCTTCGTTTTCCAGAATTACCCGGTCTTCCGGTCTAAGGCTGAGCGGCCCCGGGTCTGCCAGGCAGCATTGGTTGCCGGGACCGAGACAGATCTTAACGAGAGTCATGGGGGTTGCCTTGGGGCTGTAAGTGCAAGCCCAGGATATCCAGGGTCAATTCCGGGTTAAGGTTGGCCTGGAGCTGGCGCTGCGCCGCACCCAGGGCCGTGAAAGTGGCGAACCAGGTCTCCGGGCGGCCCTGGGCTTGGGCCTGGGCCAGAGCCGGCAAGAGGTCCTGGTGGGCCAGGAGGCTCTCCGGCGCCTGAAAATGGGACAGCAACAGGTCCCGATACCAGAGTTGCGCCATCAGGAGAAAACTGTCCAAGTCACCGCGATCTTTGGCCAGGCGCTGGGCCCAATCCAGGACCGCAGCGGCCGATCCCCGGTGCAACCGCTCCAGGTCGGCGAGCACCTGATCCCGCTGGCGCACCAGTTCCTCCGGGTCCAGGGTCAGGGCCCGGCCCAGAGAGCCGCCGCTCAAAGCCGCCACCAGGGCGGCCCGGGCCGGCGGGATGCCGCGCCGGTTCTCCAGTTCCCGGATGATCAGGGCCGCGGGCAAGGGCGCAAAGGCCAGCTTGTGGCAGCGGGACACGATGGTGGGCAACAGATCGGCTTCGCCCCGGGCGGTGAGCACCAGCAGGTGCTGCGGGGGCGGCTCCTCCAGGGTTTTCAGCAGGGCGTTGGCCGCCGCATCGTTCATGGCGGTCAGGGCCTCGGCGGGTTTGATG
>JBAZKX010000472.1:0-2730 GCA_041650575.1 Desulfobaccales bacterium | reverse complement strand
CTTTTCCTCGAGGTGGCGGCGCGCCTGGACGCGGCGGGAGCTTATCTGCTGCTGGATGAAGCCTTCATAGATTTCATGGAGGAGTCCTCGTTCAAGATTCACCTGGGGCGGTTTCCCCGGCTCCTGATCCTGCGCTCCTTCACCAAGTTTTTCGGCATCCCGGGCATGCGCCTGGGCTGCCTGTTGGCGGCGCCTGAGATGGTGGCCCGTCTGGCCGGGGTCCAGGAACCCTGGTCGGTGAACACCATGGCCCAGGTGATGGGCCGGGCCTGCCTGGCCGATAAAGAGTACATGGCCGAGAGCCGGGCCGTGATCAGACGCGAGCGGGAGTTTCTCCTAGCAGGACTCGCGGCGCTGCCGGGGCTGAGCCTCTTCCCCAGCACGGTGAATTACCTCCTGGTGAAGCTCACCCGGCCGGGGTGGACCGCGGCCGGGCTGCAACGGCGGATGCTGGCCCACCGCATCGTGATCCGGGACGCCAGCAATTTCCGGGGGCTGGACGAGCGTTTTTTCCGGATCGCGGTGCGGGGCCGGAAAGAAAATACGCGGTTGCTGGCGGCCTTAGAGGAATGCCTGGCGACTTGAGTTAAATGGTGCGTAAAACGCACACAATTTCTGGAACAGGCCGGTTAAATTGAGATGGCCCGAGGCCTTGGAAGTGCGGTAGAATGGGCCAACGTTGGCCCATCCACCCTGAATATAGCTAACTGCTCACTATCATAACCCGGAGCAACCCGTGAACCTGGCCTTGGCTTTTCTTCTGGCTTATCTCCTGGATCTCCTCTTGGGGGACCCGCCCACCTGGCCGCATCCGGTCAAGCTCTTGGGCCGCATCATTCAATACTGGGAGTCGGTCTTGTACCAGCCTCGGGTATGGCCCGGGGCGCTCTTCTGGCTGGCGGTGATGGGGAGTACCCTGGTCCTGGTCTTCGGGGTGATGATGGTTATGGCGCTGCTGCCGCCGTGGCTCGGGTTCGCCGTCCTGGTCTATTGCCTCTATGCCGGGTTGGCCACCGGCAGCCTGCACCGGGAAAGCCTCCAGGTGGAGACGGCCCTGGCAGCCGGCGACCTGACCGCAGCCAGAGAGCGGCTTGGCATGATCGTGGGCCGGGAAACCGGGCGCTTAGGGCCGGAGGAGATCCGGCGGGCCGTGGTGGAGACGGTGGCCGAGAACCTGGCCGACGGGGTGGCGGCCCCTATGTTCTTCACCCTGGCGCTGGGCCTGCCGGGCCTGTATTTCTACAAGGCTGCGAACACCATGGACAGCATGGTGGGCTACAAAAATTACTGGTATGCGCACTTCGGCAAGGTGGCGGCCCGGGCCGATGACGTCCTCAACTTCATCCCGGCCCGCCTCACGGCCCTGCTCATGATCCTGGCCGCGGTCCTGCTGAAACTGGATTGGCGGGGGGCGGCCCGCGTTCTGTGGCGGGACCGGGGCAAGGCGGCCAGCCCCAACGCCGGCTGGCCCGAAGCCGCCATGGCCGGCGCTTTGGGCGTTCGCCTGGGAGGCCCCAGCACCTACTTCGGCCGCCAGGTGGATAAGCCCTTTATCGGCGAAGCCACCCGCGCCCTGGACCAGGAAAGCTATTTCGGGGCCATTCAGTTGTTGTATGTCACCTCGGGCCTGATGGCCGGCCTCACCCTGGCGGGCCTATATTTCGGCCGGGCCGGAGTTTGGGGTCTGTGGTCCCTGGTCAGATAAAAGCCGCGAGGCCGGCCATTTCTTCAACCACGCGAAATTTAAGATAAGCGCGTTGCCAAAAAGTTCTTTCGTATTAAACCCCCTCACCCTGACCCTCTCCCCCAAGGGGGAGAGGTTATAAGAGGAAGGAACTTTGGGCAATTACTATAAGTTACCTCGTCGGCCGGGGATCGATTATTTGCCCTGTAAGTTCATGAGTCGCCAAAAAAGGCAGGGCCATCGCTGACCCTGCCTCGCTTTGCCTCAGGTTTGAAAAACGCTTATCCTTGGTTCACCTTCCTCCTTCTCAGCAGCCCCAGGCCCGCCAAACCGCTTAAGACCATCCATACGGTTGGCGGCACGGGTGTCGCCACCATCATCGCGGCCGATTCCGTAACCGGCGCCAGGAAACCTCCATCCCCGAGGGCATAGGTGCCGCCGCCGAGATATTGATTGCCGGCCAGGAGCGGGTCGTAATAGAGGTTGAAGCCGTTGCCGTCAATATTGGTCACCTTGCCATCATCGAGGATGGCACCCAGGAGCAGGCCGGCATAAAAGGCCGTGCCGGAGTTATCGGCATTGCCGTCCAGCAGCGTGATGACCTGGTCGAGGATGTCCAGAGTGCCAAAGGCGAAGTTGTTGAGGTACCCTTGCCGGGAATTATCCAGATCGGCGCCGGCGAGGTAGAGGTCGTGGGCAGTGCCATACCCCAGGTCGGCAAATATCAGACTGGACTGGGAGGTCTCCCACTCCTGATTCATGATGCTCCGGTTGATGAAGCTTCCGCCGATCATCCAGCCATCGTCCGGCCCGCCGATCATAACGCCGGTTGCGGTATTCTCCAAGTCTTTGGTCGAAGACTGAATAATCGGGTCGCTGATGTAGGTGCCGCTGTTCACAAAGCCCCCGGCAAAGGTGAGGGTCGCTTTGCTTAGATCATCCCCCACGCCGTAGGTTTTGACGGTGTTGCCGCTGTAGTTGGTTACCAGGTCGGAAAAGTAAACATAGGAACTCAGGTCCATCCTGGCGCCAGTGTGACCGGCATC
>JBAZKX010000471.1:0-2734 GCA_041650575.1 Desulfobaccales bacterium | reverse complement strand
CGGCGGTCGGGTCTGCGACCTGCTGGAGTTTGAAGAAAAGCTGGGTGCGGGCGACATCAGCCGGGGTAAGGTGGTTTTTTGGGTGAACAGCCCCCAACACGGCCAGGCGGCGCAGGAACTCGCCACCGTGGCCGCCTGGCGGGACAGCCTGTTATTGGCCAGGGAACACCCTCAGGCCAGTCCCACGGTGCTTTATCCGGCCAACGTCGCCCTCCCCCTCACCGGCTCCGACCTGATGGAAGCCCGGGCCCATGGCATTGGACTGATGTCCTACGCCCCGGAAGTGCACCCGGTGGTCCAATCCGGTTATATGAGCTTCGTGAGCCCTGCGGACAACCTGGAGCATGAAGTGCAGTGGGACACTCTGGTGGTGCCGGGGGCTCCGGCCGAACCGGCCGCCAAAGCCCAGGAACTCATCCGGTGGCTGCCTATCTATCCCGAGAACGGCGGCCGGCTCCAAAAGAGCAATATCAAATTCTGGCCGGACCAGGTCCCCGATGAATCACTCTTCTTTACCGGCTCAGCCGGGGGGATCTGTGACGTGAACGAGGTTTTGCAGCAAGGCAAAAACGCGGCCCGCGGCGTTCTGCACCTGCGGGAAAAGGCCCTCCAGGGCAGATTGGTGAGTCCGGTGGTGGTGCACGTGGATAAAGATCTCTGCGAGGGTTGCGGCCTGTGTACTGAGATCTGCCCCTGCGGCGGCATTGAACACGTCAAACCGGGCAGCGGCCCGGTGGCGCGGGAGACGGACAACCATCTGTGCAGCGGCGGAGGCACCTGTGCGGCTACCTGCCCCCACGAAGCCATCAAGGTAGTCAATAACACCGCCCAGCAACTGGAGGCCCGGGTCAAGGCCATTCTGGAACGGATGGAGGAGAACGAGATTCTCTCCTTTATCTGCGGCTGGGGCGGCTCGGCGTCCGCGGAACAGGCTGCGGTCAAAGGTCTCAACTACCCCAGCGGCATTTACCTCGTCCCGGTGAACTGCCTGGGATCCCTGGACCCCGCCATCCTGTCCATGGCTTTATTGAACGGGGTCAAGGGCATTATGCTGGCCGGCTGCACGCCCAAACACTCCTGCCATTACCATTACGGCGTGGACCATTGCTGGTACCGGGTCAATGCCATGAAGAAGCTCCTCTCCCTGGCCGGCCTGGAGCGGCGGCGGATAGCCCTGGGCTACGTGGAGGTCAATGAGCCGGAAGCCTTCGTGCGCATGGTTGAGTCCCAAATGGATACCCTGGGTAAACTGCCGCCCCTGCCCCAAGACGAGCAGACCAAGGCCAAACTGTGGGCCATCCACGCCACCCTGCACCGGCCCCGGGTTCGCTGGGTGTTGGGCACCAGCCTGCGGCGGCCCGCCGAGAAAGAGTTCCCCGGCTCCCAGTTCAACGCCGTAGAAGCGGATGAGACCATGCTGGATGTCCTCAAGGAGGAGTTCACGGTCTCCCGGGTCTTCAAGGCCTTACACGATCAGCCCCTGAACCCGCCCGACCTGGCCCGGGTGATGGGCGAACCGGTGAAAACCATTACCCCGATCCTGACTGATATGAGCAAAGACGGTCGCATCATCATCAAGGGTTGGGATAAGGGGTATCCTATTTATGCCATGGGCAAGGCGTAAGCAAGGGGTTGGACTAGGGATTATGGGTAAGCCATAGGCTTTGGGCTCGGAAGTTCGGTCGGCCCATCGCCTATGGCCTTTGAGGCGAGGGCCAGGCTGTGCCGGCCCAGGAGGGGTTATGAAAACCTTTGCCGATCTTGTTAAAGAGGTCCAAGAACCGGGCCTTTGTCACCACTGTGGCGGCTGCGTCACCTTCTGCACCGCGGTCAATTACGGGGCTTTGGCAATGGATGAAGACGGCCGCCCTCATTACCGAGACCGGGACAAGTGCATCGAATGCGGCATCTGTTACGCCATTTGTCCGGAAATCACTGAACATGAGGAAGAGACCAAGAGTTACGTTTCCTGGACTCCCCCGATGGGCCGGATAAGGGGAACCACGGTAGCCCGGTCCCTGGACCCGGAGGTGCGGGCCCAGGCCACGGATGGCGGGGTGGTAACCGGCTTGCTGCTCGGCCTGCTGGATAAAGGGCACATTGATGGCGCCATTGTCGCCAAAAAGGCCGGGCCCTTCAAACGAGAGCCCTGGCTGGCTCTCACCCGGGATGACCTCTTGGCGGCCGCCGGGTTTCATTTCGATACCTCCCATGGCATGGAACGTTTTTCCCAAGTTTATTCCACTTACTCCCCTTCCGTCTCTCAACTGGAACAGGTGGCCAAAAAACATCTGACCCGGGTGGCGATAGTGGGAACTCCATGTCAGATCAACACCTTGCGGCGTATGGAGGTCATGGGGATCGTGCCCACCGAGTCCATCAAATATTACTTTGGGCTTTTCTGCGCCGGCAACTTTATGTTCGGTGAACCGGAGCGCCGGCAACTGGAAGGCCTGGGGAATTTCACCTGGCCGGAGGTTCGCAAAATCAATCTGAAAGAAGAACTGATGATCCATTTGCGTTCCGGGGAAGTGCGTTTCATCCCCCTCAACAAGCTGGACTTTATGAAACGGCATGCCTGTAATTTCTGCTCGGACTACGCCGCCGAATTTGCCGATCTTTCCTTCGGCGGGATCGGCGCCGAAGAAGGCTGGACCACGGTGATCACCCGCTCCCAAGTGGGGGAAACCCTGATGGCTAGGGCCATGGGAAAATATCTCGAGGAGTATGATCG
>JBAZKX010000470.1:0-2739 GCA_041650575.1 Desulfobaccales bacterium | reverse complement strand
TGGTCTTGAAGACGTCGTCGATGGAGCCCTCGAACAGGGTCACCAAACCGGCGGCCACGGACCCGCCATAGACGGTGACCGCCTCTTTCCCCATGGCGGTCCAGACCTCGGTCCAGCGGGCCTTGCTGATGGAGTTGATGCCGTCCTTGTTGGCCACGTGCGCTACTTCATGAGCCAGCACCGCGGCTAACTGGTCTTCGCTTTTGCAGGTCTGAATCAGCCCCCGGGTGACGAAGATGATGCCCCCGGGACAGGCAAAGGCGTTGATTTCCCCGGTATCCAGCACCGCAAAGTGGTAGCCCCGGAATGGGTTGGGGCGGCTGGACTTGCGGGCGACGGTGTCTCCCACCTCATTGACATATTCGGTAAGGTTGGGGTTCTGATCCAGTTTATACTTGGTCAGTACCCGGGCGGCCACGGCCCGGCCGATATAGTATTCTTCGGAATCGGTAATGGGCCGGGAGGCGTCATGGGCCTTGGTGGCGCCCTTGTACGCAATCGCGGCCACCGGCGCCACGGCCATGGCGGCGCAGCCTCCCACCAGGAAGGGCGCCACCGCCAACAGAACCAACCAGGTCAGGCGTCTCATGGCTTCAGGTCTCCTTCCTTGATAAAGGCTTGCAGTTTGGCCGGGTCGACTCTGAAGCTCTCAATTTTGTCCACCTGGGCGAAGTTCATCTCGGGATGCTTAGCGCGGTAGGAGTTTTCCACCTCAGGGGTGAAGCCCTTACCGGCCAAGGCCACTTCGTCGCTGCTGGTCTGCTTCACCGGGGTGCCGAACAGGAGCCCGGACAGGCCGGGCTGGGAAGCGGCGGCCGGCGGGGTGAAGGCCTGGCGGTTGAGCCAACCGGTCTGGCCCTGGTAATCTACCTTGTACCAGTCTCCGGCCTGGCTCTCGACCTTCACTTCGGCCCCCGCGGGCACCGGAGCGACGGGAGTGCTGGAGAAATCCGGATCCGGATAGAGGGACTGGTTGGGCTGCGCCACCTTCATGGTTTCGCCCCAGCCGATCCCCGGCATCAGGAGAACTAGCGCCAGCCCCAGGGCCAGCACAAATCGGATAATTTTCATGGAATAGACCTCTGGTCTCACATTAACCTCCTTTCTCTGGGCCATTTTACCATATTAATCGACACAAAGTGAATTCTTGCTTAGGGCAGGGCAGGGCTCCTCCGGGCGGCGGTAAATAATTTTATCGGTTGGAAAAACAGTCAACTTTAAAGAGAGGCTCTCATTACGACGAGCGCAAAGAAGGGCAGGAATCCTCCTGCCCTTCTTTTTTCAGGTGGAAGGTTATAAGAATAGGCCGGTTAACGGCGCCGGCGGGCCACGATGAGGCCCAGGCCGCAGGCGATGACGCAGGCCCACGCGAAGGCGTCGCCGATTTTAGTGTAGAGGCTGCCGCCGGGGAGCCAGGCCAGGTCCACGGCGTGGGCGTCCGGGACATCGATTCCCGAGGTCCATAGGAGGCGGCCGGCGCCGTCGATAAAGGCGGAAATCCCGGTGTTGGCGGCCCGGGCCAGGCAGACGTGATTTTCCGCGGCCCTGACCACCGCCATGGACAGGTGCTGATAGGCCGCCGCGGTCTTGCCGAACCAGGCGTCATTGGTGATGTTGACCAAAAGGCGCGCCCCGTTGGCCACCTGGGCCCGGGACAGGTTGGGAAAGATGGACTCGTAGCACACCAGGGGGCCGAGGGCCCCTTCCGGCAGGGACACGGTGGCTCCCACCGGCCCCTCGGCAAAGTCGCCCACCATGGGCACCATTTTGCCGATGAAGAAGAACCAGCGCTTGAGGGGCACGTATTCGCCGTAAGGTACCAGATGGGCCTTGTCGTAAGAGCCGATGGTCTCGCCCTGGGGGTTCAGGAGGTAGGAGCGGTTGAAATAGCGCTCGCCCTGAGAGGTGAGCTCGAAGGCGGGGCTGCCGAACAACAGGTAGGCGTTGCTCTCTTTGGCGATGTTCCGCACCAGCAGGTCCAGGTCCGGGGTGCGCATAAAGAAAAACGGCGCCGCGGTCTCGGGCCAGACGATGAGTTTGGCCCCCTTGACCTGCCGGGTCAGTTCGGCATAGCGCTCGATGGTGGCCTGGACCATCTCTTTTTTCCATTTTTCGCCTTGCTTGAGGTTGCCCTGGACCACCGCCACCTTGAGCTTGGGGCTTTTAGCCGCCAGGGCGTCCACTTGCGCCAGGCGATAATAGCCATAGCCGATCCAGACCACCAGGAGCAGGCAAACCGCCGCGGCCGGCAGGGAGCGCAGGGACTGGCCCCGGGGTGGGCAGCAGAGAAGATAGAGGGCGGCGTTCACCAGGACCACCAGAAAGGAGAGACCGTAAACTCCGGTGACGTCGGCGAGCTGGAGCAGCAGGGGATGGCGGTAGAGGCCGTTGCCCAGCAACTCCCAGGGGAAGCCGCTGATGATGTAGGTCTGGCCGAACTCCAGGGCGACCCAGAGCGCCGGGGCCCACCAGAGCGGACTGAGGCCTTTTTTCTCACTCCAGGCCATCCCCCAGCCCCAGACCGCGGGATAGAGACTCAAATAACCCGCCAGCAGCAGCAGGATGCCGATGGAGGCGATGAGGGGCAGGTGCCCGAAGACGTGGGTGACAAAAACGATCCAATAGAGCAGCGCCACATAGTGGGCCATCCCCGATATGAACCCCAGCCAGAAGGCCGCTCGCCTGGATTGACCTCGCAGGGCCCAGAAGAGCGGCACCAGGGCGAAGATCAACAGGTAG
>JBAZKX010000469.1:0-2744 GCA_041650575.1 Desulfobaccales bacterium | reverse complement strand
CGATGAGCAGATAAGAACAGAGACCGACGCCTTCCCAGCCCACGAACATCAGGAGGAAGTTGTTGGCGCTCACCAGGATCAGCATGGCGAAGACGAAGAGGTTGAGGTAAGCGAAGTACCGGTAAAACCCCTCGTCATCGTGCATGTAGCCGATGGAGTAGATGTGGATGAGGGTGCTCACCCCGGAGACCACCAGCAGCATGATCAGGGATAGGGGGTCGATCAGGAAGGCCACCGAGACCTTGAAGGGCCCCGAGGCGATCCAGGTGTACATCACCTTTTCCACCGCGTGGACCCCCTCCGGGAGTTTCAGAAATTCCAGGAAGATCGCCACGGTGAGCAGGAAGCTCAGGCCCACGGCGGCGGACCCGATGGTCCCCACCACTGACTTGGGCAGACTCTTACCCACCAGGCCGTTGATCAAAAAGCCGATGAGGGGAAAGAGGGGTATCAGCCAGACATAATCCATCATGGAGTTCGCCTCACCACTTGAGGATATTGAGGTTGTCTACGTAAACATCGCCCCGGTTGCGGAAGATGGCCACGATCAGGGCCAGTCCCACCGCCACTTCCGCCGCGGCCACGGTCAGGACAAAGAACACGAACATCTGGCCGTCCACGGCTTTGAAGTAGTCGGCAAAGCCGATGAAGGCCAGGTTGACGGCGTTGAGCATCATTTCGATGCACATGTAAATGACCAGGGCGTTGCGCCGAATCAGGACCCCGATCACCCCCAGGGCGAACAAGGCCACGCTCAAGGCCAGGTAATATTGGACCGGGACTACCATAATCGCTCTCCGCTTGAGATTCTCACGCCATCACTTCAACTTGCTCTTCGCCAAGACCACCGCCCCGACGATGGCCACCAGGAGCAGGACCGACGTCACTTCGAAGGGCAGCAGATAGTCGGTGAACAGGCTCCGGGCGATGGATTCGGTGTTGCCCAGGCCCGGGGCGGCTTCCTTGCCGGTGGTCAGAGCCGCCTTGGCCACGCCGTAAATCAGGATCAGCCCGGTGAAACCCGCCAGGATGATGCCCGCCAGTTTCTGGCCGATAAACGGAATCTTGGGCGCTTCTTCCGGCTGCCGGATATTCATGAGCATGATGACAAACAGGAACAGCACCATGATGGCCCCGGCGTAGACGATCACCTGGATGGCGGCGATGAACTCGGCGTGGGCCATGAGGTAGATGCCTGCCACCGCAAAGAAGTTGACGATGAGCCAGAGGGCGCTCCTCAGGGGGTGCTTCTGAAAGACTACCAGGCCGCCGGCAATCAGGGCCACGGCGCCCAGGATGAAAAACAGGATCTGCATCCCTCGGGCCTCCTATTCCTGCCGAAATGGCTGGGGATTAGAGATCATAGCCAATCCCCCAGGCGCAGTTGCGACTTGCTCTGGGTTGCCCCCTCGATGTCGAGAATGAGCACCTGTTTGTCGTATTGGGCCAGCTCGTAAAGCCGGTTCAGCTTGATGGCCCCCTTGGGACAGGCCTCCTGACAGAAGCCGCAGAAAATGCAGCGCTGCAGGTCGATGATGAAGGCCACCGGATACTTCTCGTGTTCTTCACCTTCTGCCGGCACGATTCCCTTGATGGCGTTGGACGGGCAGACCACCATGCACAGGGTGCAGGCCACACAACGCCGGCCACCGTCGTCATTGATGGTGAGTTCCGGATGGCCCCGCCAGCGCTGGGAAACTTCCCGTTTCTCTTCCGGATACTGCAAAGTGATGGGTTTGGAGAACGCCATCTTGAGGGTGGTCGCCAACCCTTTGAGCAAAGGAATAATCATGGATTAACCCTTGATAAATAAGATAACCGCCCCGGTGACCAGAATGTTCACCAGGCTTAACGGCAACAGGACCTTCCAGCCCAAGGCCATGAGCTGATCAAACCGGAACCGGGGGAAGGTGCCTCTTACCCAGATGAAGAAGAAGACCAGTGCGAAGGTCTTGGCCATGAACCAGACGACGGGGGGCAGAATCGGTCCCTGCCAGCCGCCCAGGAACAGGGTGGTGGCCAACGCCGAGGCTGCGATGATGTGGGCGTATTCCCCCATCATGAACATGCCCCATTTCATGGAGCTATATTCCGTCTGGTATCCGGCCACCAGCTCGTTTTCGCACTCGATGAGGTCAAACGGCGTCCGGCCGCATTCGGCCATGGCCGCGGTCATGAATATGACGAAACCCAGGGGTTGGTAAACGATAAACGGGATGCACTTCTGGGCGTCCACGATGGCGACGGTGCTCAGGGACCCGGCCAGCATGATGACGCCGATGACGGAGAGCCCCAGGGCCAGCTCGTAACTGACCATCTGGGCGCAGAGGCGCAAGCCCCCCAACAACGAATACTTGTTGTTCGAGGCCCAGCCGCCCAGGATGGCGCCGTACACCCCCAGCGAACCCACTGCGAAGATATACAGCAGGCCGATGTTGGTGTCGCCGATGACCCCCTGGTTCAGGGACGCTACGGTCAGGTCGATCTTGTAGCCGTAGAAGGTGATCTCCGGCGGCAGGATAGTGCCGGCGAAGGGGATGACCGCAAAGGGCAGGAAGGCCGCCCCGGCGGTGATCACCGGCGCCATGACAAAGAGGTACTTGTTGGCGCCCGGCGGGGTGAAGTCCTCTTTGAACAGCAGCTTGAGGGCGTCAGCCAAGGGCTGGAGCAGCCCCCAGGGGCCTACCCGGTTGGGGCCGTACCGCAGTTGGATGAAACCCAGGACCTTGCGTTCCAGGAGCACC
>JBAZKX010000468.1:0-2745 GCA_041650575.1 Desulfobaccales bacterium | reverse complement strand
ATCCCCGCCTGATGGCACTTGCTCACGGCCTCTTTGGCCTCGGGACGGGGCGGGTCCATCATGCCCACCAGCCCCACCCATACCAAATCCGTCTCCATCTCTTCGGAAGGGGCCTCCGGGATCGACTCCAATTTGCGGTAAGCCAGGCCCAGGACTCTCAATGCCCTCCCGGCCATGTGCGCGGCTTCGCTCATAATGACCTGGCGATTCCCTTCGGTGAGAGGTCTTTCTCCAAAGGTTGAGAGAAAATCCCGGCAGCGGGGCAGGAGACCCTCCGGCGCGCCCTTCGTACAGGCCACAACAGTTGATGGGCAGTGAAAGGTGGTCATGCGCTTCCGCTCTGAGTCGAAGGGAATTTCCGCCACCCGGGGGCACTCTCGGGCCAACACTGCTTCATGGAGACCGGCTTTGCGGCCCAGCACCACCAGGGCCCCCTCGGTGGGATCGCCCTGGATAGTCCAGGTTCCTTCCTCCGCTTCTTCCAAAAGGGCATCGTTGCACAGCATGGCAATGTGGGCGGCTTCCATCAACACCGGGTCATTCTCCGGGGAAATCTCGCTCCCTTCCACGGAAAAGCCGCCTTCGGGCCGGTAGCCCAGGCCGCTGACCTCGAACTCCCGGTTATCCAGGAAAAGCCGGCGCACGGTCATTTCGTTTTTCGTGAGGGTGCCCGTCTTGTCGGTGCAGATCACCGTAGTACAGCCCATGGTTTCCACGGCGGGCAGGCGTTTGACGATGGCATTGCGGCGGGCCATGCGGGTGGTGCCGATGGCCAGTGCCCCGGTCACTACGGCCGGCAGGGCCTCGGGCACCGCGGCCACCGCCAGGCTGATACCCCAGATGAGCATCTGCAGCCAGTTGTTGCCCTTCAGGACCCCGAACACCATGGCCCCGGCGCTTACTGACAGGCACAGGATGCTCAGGACCAGGCCGATGGAGGCCATGCGCCCCTCCAGGGGGGTCTTCTCCTGAATCACCTCTCCCAGCATGCGGGCGATGCCCCCGAACTCGGTGTCCATGCCGGTGGCCGTCACCACCGCCCGGCCCCGCCCGTAGGTGACCACGGTGCCCCCGAAGACCATGCCTTTCTGGTCGGCGACGGGGAGGTGAGGGCGGGAATCGGGGGCCGCGGTCTTATTGGCGGAGGAGGATTCGCCGGTGAGCAGGGATTCATCGTTTTTGAGATTGACGGCTTCCAGCAGCCGGCCGTCGGCGGCCACCTTATCGCCGGTATGCAAGGCTAGCACATCACCGGGGACCACCTCCCGGGCGGGAATGACATGCTCTCTGCCCTCCCGAAGTACCGTAGCCTCGGGCGCCGCCAGTTTCTGAAGAGCCGCGGCCGCCTGTTCGGCCCGGTACTCCTGGACGAATCCCAGAACCGTGCAGGCCAGAACGATCATCAGGATGACGTAGGCGTCCAGATGTTCCCCCAGGAAGAAAGAGATGCCGGTGGCCGCAATCAGGATAATGATCAGGAGATTTTGAAACTGACGGAAGAAGATGGTCCACGGAGAGATTTTTTTCGGCGGGGTCAGTTCGTTGGGACCGTATTGCTCCAGGCGCTCCCGGGCCTGGGAGGCGCTCAGCCCGGAGGGGCCGGTGTCGAAGCTCTCCAGAACCTGCCCGGAAGGCAGCGTATAATATGGCCGTTCTGCCGTTTCTCTTTGAGCTTCTTCAGGAACAGGCATGGTCCCTTCCCCTTGTCGGAAGCGACTGATTATTTATTGTCGTGAATCAACCGGTCATCTGCTGCTCTCCAACCTGGCTTTGATTTCTGCCAGGTGCGTTTTCAATTCCTGAAGCTCCCACTGGCCCTGG
Source organism: Desulfobaccales bacterium (assembly GCA_041650575.1). Classification (GTDB taxonomy): domain Bacteria; phylum Desulfobacterota; class Desulfobaccia; order Desulfobaccales; family 0-14-0-80-60-11; genus 0-14-0-80-60-11. Next base: position 924 of record JBAZKX010000468.1, on the reverse strand, counting down.
GCCGTCGCCGCCGGCGCGTTCGAGCCGCCGGAGGTTTGGGCGAGCCCCGCCCCCGGGAAGGCGTTCGCCATTAAAAAAATGAGAAGGATCGCCCCCAGTCGTAATATGCATCCTGGCCCAATTCCCAGTTTGCGGTCATAGCAAGGTCAACCAGTCGGTTTTTCGGCAAACCTCAACCTCCTCCATATTTGTTCATCCAGAGAGTCCGAAACTGTGGGTCATCTTCAATCCTTTGTTCCATGAGCGTTTGCTTCTGCTTATCCAAAAGCCCTTGGAGGCGCCGGTACGCTGCTTCATCCCCGATGTACATGGATTTTGAAGTCGGGTCTGCAAAGGCGTAACACAGAGCGCCTTTCTGGTTATGAATCATTAGCGTATCTTTTGGACAGGTTTGCAAATGTGCCATTTCCTGAGGCGTTTCCGCAAGAAACGGCTTGAAACCGGCTTCCTTGAGCATTTCAGGCATGGTCTTGGCTGGAGCCGTGATAGTGGGCCCTGCTGCACAGCCAGCCAGGCTGATTCCGATAACCCCGACCAGCATGATAAATAATAGCGACGCGGTTCTCTTTTCCATGAGTAATTTCCTCCTGGATAGTTTATTTATCGTGTTCGGCTGTTCTCATAGAGGCCGACGACCATTCGGAGTGTCCCCACCTCCGGTGCCTTGTGTCTCCGGGCTTTCCCAAGTTAATGCTTGTGCTCCTGCTCCTGCTTTGACTTCGGTTTCTGCTTCGGTTTCTGTACCTGGCCCTTCATCTCCTTGAGCCGCTGCTGCATCTCTTTAAGCTGCTGGGTCTGTTGCTGCTCCATCTGGGGGCTCTGGGGACCCTGCATCTGCTGCATCATGCCGCCCATCTGGTTCATCATCTGCATCATCTGTTGCTGCTGTTCCGGGGTCATCTGCTGGGAGCCCATCATCTGCTG
>JBAZKX010000467.1:0-2748 GCA_041650575.1 Desulfobaccales bacterium | reverse complement strand
GCTCGCCGCGGCCTTCCGGGTCTTGGGGGCTGCCGCTTCCGCCGGCGCGGTGGTCACTTCGGGCGGGGGGGTAGTCAAGACCGGCTCTTCCGTCTGGCCGTTCTTGGTGATAATCGGCCGGGCCGGCGTCAGGCGCCGCGGTTCATAGGGGGGCGCCTCCGGGAATTCTTCTTCTTCCCGCCGCGGCCACACCTGGCCCCAGAGGCCGCGCAGACCCTCGCCCAGTGCGGCCATGAGCCCCACGTAAGACAGGCGGGTGGCCCCCATGATGCTGAGAAGCAGCACCAGCCCCAAGGCCAGGGACGCGCCCGCGGGGTTCAGCAAACCCCGCAGGGCCCCGGCGATGAGCCGGCCCAAACTGCCGCCGGCGTACAGCCACCCGCCGCCCCAGGCCACCGCGTCCCAGCCCTGGGCCAACAGGGCCGCCGAGGCCAGCAACACCCCGAAGGCCGCCACGGTTTGCGGCCAGCCCAGGTCTTCCAGCCCCTGCCGGTGGGACTGCCAGGCCAGGCCCAGGAACATCAGGGGCAGCCAGAAAGCCGCCAGCCCCAGCCCCCAGAGGCAGTAGGCCGCCATCAGGGCCCCGGCCTTGCCCGCAGCGTTGGCTACCGCCGCGGCCCGCCAGACCGCCACCAGCCCCTGGGGGTCAGCCGGGGCATGGCTGCCCAGGGCCAGCAGGAAAAACCCGGCCAGGCCGAGCAGCAATAAGGCCGCCATCTCTTGGCCCAGGCGCCGCTGCCAGGTCACCTCCGGCGCAGGTTCGGGCGCAGTCCTAGGGGCCGCCTTGGGCTTCCGGGCATTAACCTTCTTTTTCGGGGTCTCGCTTTTTGTCGCCATGATGATTTTTTTAATGAGGGGAGGGCAGCACGGGCGTCTCGCCCGTGGTTCCCCTGCGGTCTTCCCCAAACCCAATCCCTTCTCCAGAATGTGCTTGGTAATTCCTGTTATTTCGCCATGTTACCATTAATGCCTGAAATTACAATAAATTGCAATAACTTTCTTTCCCCCCGCCCCCTACGCCAGACATATGTAGGGTGGGCACCGCCCACCATTATCCTCAGTGGGGCGGGCCTCTGTGCCCGCCTCCATATGAGAATGATGAGTCGGGTGAGTCCCCGCCATCCCGTTTCTTACTCCGACTCCACCGCGCCCACGAACTGCGGCGCCTCCGCGGCCGCGGTGGCCGTCAGCCGCCGCCGCGAGGTGATCCCCGTCAGGCTGGGCAGGATAAATTCCAGGGCCGCGGGGGTGATGGATAATTGCTCAAAGACCTCGAAGCCCGCTTCGTCCATGGCCTGCTTCCAGAACTGGTCCCGGGCCGCGTCTTTGGATTCATAGGCCAGCTCGAAGTACACCCGTTTGATCTGGGCCGTGGCTAACAATTTGAGGCACACGAAACAGGGCTGTAACGTGACGTAAAGCGTCGCGCCCTTGATGGCCACCCCGTAGCGGGCCGCCTGGGCGATGGCGTTGGCTTCGGCGTGGGAGGCCCGGCAGTAATTATACTTGTCCACGTCGGCGATGTTCAAGGCCCGCCGGTGGCAGTAGGGGCTGCCGTCGGGCATGATATCGTCGATGCAATGGGGCGCTCCAGGCATGGAGCCGTTGTAGCCCGTGGCCAGGATCTGCCGGTCCTTCACCAGGACCGCGCCCGTGGGCCGGGAGTTGCAGGTGGACCGCGTGCTCACCAGCTTGGCAATGAGCAGAAAGTATTCATCCCAGGATGGTCGCATAGGTCGTTATCTATCCTTTTGCCAAGTTGCCGTCATAGAGTTAGGGGACACAAGCATTTTGCCTGCACAGTAGGGCGCGTCTCACGCGCAGCTTGATGGTGCGTAAGACTCACCTTACATTACTAAGAAATAAAACAGATTCTTATTCCAATTGCATGGTCCAGAAAGCTCAAAAAATCATCTGAAAGGTTATCATTTCTAACCTCTTTGGGTAAAGCTATTTGAAGCTGTAATTTAGAATGATCCTCATAACCGAATTTATGTATTAAAAGTTGTCCGATTGCAGTCTGCAATTGATGATGCGTTATAGAAACCTTAACCTCAGTAATATATAGGATTCCCTTATAAAAACTTATGATATCAGCTTCTTGGATAAAAAATCCAGACTCAGATCTAACATATTGGCCAATGATATTATGTCCTTCATTTTTTAGGCATGGGATTACTCTTGATTCTTGGAAACTTTTTTCATTCAGAGTGACACGAGGTGTATATTTTTTGCTTAATCTAGTGTGTACCCAATATATGCTTCTATTAAGTTGTGCTGCAATTTGTTCATAAGTCATTCCTGATTCTCTCAGCTTCTTAACGCTATCGATCTCTCCTGATAATTTTGGATTGGATACCATTTCAATATGGTTAGAAGATTTATTTTCAATTAGAGATGTCTGTCTAACCCTCTTAGGTTCATATTTATCATCCAATCTTGAATTTACCCAATAAATACTCTTAGTTAGTTTATTAGCTATTTCTTGCAAAGTCATCCCTTGATTTCTAAGAGATTTAACTAAATCTTTTTCTTTTTCTATATCTGACATTTTTTCATAAAAAGAAAAGAGTTTATGAATCTTGATTGAACTTTGGTGGCACAGGCGTCTCGCCTGTGCTCTTTTAATCATTCTTGATATAAAGCCAGGGATAATCCTCCCACCTTTGGGCCAATTCCTGCTTGAGCGGATTATTCATAATATACTGCCATTTCTCCAAAAACTCAGCTTCATCCTGGACAATGCGG
>JBAZKX010000466.1:0-2749 GCA_041650575.1 Desulfobaccales bacterium | reverse complement strand
CGGCCCATCGGATAGCCCGCCTGGGGATCACCCGCACCTTCCAGAACCTGCGGATATTTCCCCGTCTGTCGGTCCTGGACAACGTCCTCTGCGGCCTGACGGTCCAGGCCGGCGACTCCATGTTGGAGGCGCTCTTCCGTTTTCCGGGTCTGCGCCACCGGGAGCGGCGGCTCAAGCTCATGGCCCTGGAGGTCCTGGACAATTTCGGCCTGGCCGACAAGGCCGGCTGGCCCATGGGGGTACTGCCTTACGGGGATAAAAAACGGGTGGAAATGGCCCGGGCCTTCGTGTCCCAGCCCAGCTTAACCCTGTTGGATGAGCCGGTGGCGGGCCTGAACCCCGATGAGACCGCGGCGGTGGCGGGCCTCATCCGCCAGATGCGGCTGGCCGGGAAGACCATGATCCTGGTGGAGCATGACATGGAACTGGTGATGGGCATCTCGGATCATGTGGTGGTCCTGGACGGCGGCAGCCGCATCGCCCAAGGCAGCCCCGACGAAGTGCGTCATAATCCCCTGGTGCTGGAAGCTTATCTGGGCCGCATGAGCGCCATCGCCTGAAGAAAATCAGCCGCCCCACCCCGGACTGAAGCCTCAACCCCGGCTGGGCGGCGCTACAGACCTCCTTGGGGGCGATCGGCCCACCCTTTCCCTAAAGCCTCTCCTTGCCTCCCCAGCCCGGTTGCACCCCGCGCGCCCTGAATCGGCGCCACATCGCCGGTTTTGGGCCAGGGCGCCCTGCCCTGATAAGCCCGTTAGGGGGCTACCTCAGAAATGGCACGTCTAATTTCCGGAGCTCTGACGTAATAGGACGTACACTACGTAATCAAGTAAGCCTTTCAGAGTCTGAACTTTTAATTTATCAAAACCCATAAACTGTAAGAGATTTTCAGGAAGACTAGGTAATTGTGCCTATCTATAAATAGGATAATCTACCTATTGCTCAAATTTAATGAAATTCTAAACTTCTCGATAATTACTAAAACTGCGGTTACGCTCCTGAAATTTGTCTAATTCCAGCCTGACCGCAGGAATCCTGGATAGGGAGGTGATCATAGGACCGTTGGAGGTTTTGAAGTGCAAGGGGACTCCAGAAAAAGTGGTAGGGATTGAGTATTGAAGCCGGCTTTGACGCGGTTAACACCAAAAGGGGTAATTATCATGGATAGAAGGAAATTATTAAATCTGATGGTGGTGGCAGGGGCAATGATTGCCGTCGCCTGGGGAATTGTCCCGGCCTATGCCGGCGACGGCGGTGCGGCCGGAGGGGCTCCAGGCACGACGTGGTACGCCAATAGCCCGCAACCCGACCCGCTCAACCCTAAATTCGATGCGACTAACCCTTCCGGTAAGCCTATCCGGAAATTTGTTACTTCGCTGCCCGGCTTAGGACCTAATCACGCCAACCAAATCGGGCAATATATTCCCGTCGCGGTGCCGGATAAACAAACCTTCCGGGGAAGCGATTATTACGTCATCGGGGAGGTCGAATATTCCGAGCAGCTGCATCCGGACCTGGCCAAGCCCACCAAACAGCGGGGTTATGTCGACCTGAGTTCGCCGACGAACGTCCCCCATTCTCTGGGCCCCGTCATCGTTGCCAGGCGGGGTCGGCCGGTGCGGCTCCTGGTTAAAAACCAACTGCCCACCGCCAACTCCGGCAAACTCTTCATTCCAACGGACTACGTGCTCATGGGGGCGGGGGAGGGTCCTGACGGGACTAATTTTTACACCCAGAACCGCACCACCGTCCATCTCCATGGCGGCTTTACCCCGTGGATCAGTGACGGGACGCCCCATCAGTGGTTTACCCCCCCGGGAGCAGGGGGCCCCTATCTGAAAGGGGTTAGTTTCCAAAACGTCCCCGACATGGTGGGCGCCGGAAAACCGGTCCCGGTGGCGGACGACCCGGGCGATGGGTTGGCCACGCATTATTATACCAACGATCAGAGTGCCCGGCTGATGTTCTACCATGACCACGCCGTCGGCATCACCCGCCTCAATGTCTATGCCGGCATGGCCGCGCCTTATCTGATTACGGACGCGGCCGAAGATGGATTGATCAACAGCGGAGTCATTCCTGGGAACGGAGTGTCGATTGCTAATTATAAATATGGGGTTCCGTTGATCATTCAGGATAAGAGCTTCGTCCCCAATAACATCGACGTCCAGGATAATTCGTGGAATCCGTGGCGGGCCGCCAATGGCATTACCGATGGGGTGCCGGGCGATCTTTGGTTCCCCCACAAGTACGAACCGAACCAGGATCCGACTTCGGACACCGGCGCCAGCCTGTTCGGGCGGTGGGATTACGGCCCCTGGTTCTGGCCGCCGACGCCCACCACCACTTCTCCAACTCCCGGCCCGGTCGGCACCAGCCACCTGCTGCCGGGAATGGCGACTGACTTTAGCAATCCCTGGGTTTACGACAGCAGCCTGGTGCCCGAAAGTTTCATGGATACCATGCTGGTCAACGGCAACGCCTACCCCTACCTCATCGTGCAGCCTCAGACCTACCGGTTCCGGGTGCTCAACGCCTGCAACGACCGCAATCTCAATTTGTCGTTTTTTGTGGCCGACACCGGCGGGGGCAGCGGCGCTACCGCCACCCCGACAGTAGCCACCAGACCAGGCCCGGTTACCGCGCTCACGCTGAGTAATGCCGGCTCGGGCTATACTTCCGCTCCTACTGTTTACATTTATGGCGGCGGGGGCACCGGCGCGACTGCTACCGTATCATTAACCGCTCA
>JBAZKX010000465.1:0-2753 GCA_041650575.1 Desulfobaccales bacterium | reverse complement strand
ATCAGGAGTTCGTGCGTCCGGGCAAGGCCATTGCCCTGGACGTGGAACTGGCCCCCCTGCCCTTCTCGGCCCAGGACCCGGACCTCATGGTGATCGCCGTGGTGGCCGCGCCGGGGCACTCCCTGCCGGACCTGGAGCAGGAGCTCTGGACCGCGCTCGAGCGGCTCCAGCAGGACGGCGTCACCCCGGCGGAACTGGGCCGGGCCAAAAAGCTGGTGCGGGCCCAGGCCGTGCGTTCTCTGGCCCACAATTTTTTCCGGGGTCTGCTGGTGGGCCTGTTCCACCTGAAGACCGGCGACGCCACCCTGGCCAACCGCATTCTCAGCTCGGTGGAGGCGGTCACTGCCGAGGATATTCTCCGGGTGGCCCGGACCTATCTTCGGGAAGATAACCGCACCGTGGTGGTGCTTAAGCCGGTCCCCCCGGAGGAGAGCGAAGCCCTGGGGCCGTTGCAGTGAGTAAGTAGTAAGCAGACTTTTTTTATGGGGCGCAATGCGGACCTCTGCACTAACTGGTCACCGCCCAGTATAAGGAAGCCTGACATGCAATCAATGATGCTGAAACTGATGAGAGTGGGCCTCATGGCGGCGCTGGTTTTTGCCGTGACCCTCCTGGCGCTGCCCCGGTTGAGCCAGGCATTCACGCCGCCGGTGGTTCAGAAGCCTGCGGTTTTGCCGCCGCCCGGAGTTAGGCATTTGCCCCAGGTGGAAGACCTGGTCTTTGAGATGACCAACCGGGCCAGACGGGCCAAGGGGCTGCCGCCCTTGGTCAAAGATGAGGAGCTCACGCAGGTGGCCCGGGCCTACAGCGATGATATGCTGGTGCGCCGATTTTTTGACCATACCACTCCCGATGGAATATCTTTTGATGAACGCATCTCCGGCCGCTACTCCCACCGGGTAATAACTTTGGGTGAGAATATTTGGACCGCGCTGGGCTACAATCCCGCTAACATACATCGAGTGGCTCAGGAAATCGTGGATGACTGGATGAGCAGCCCCGGTCACCGGGCCAATATCCTCGACCCCGATTTTACCCATTTAGGGGTGGGAGTTTCAGCCCGGCATCGCACCGTTCTGGCCACCCAGGAATTTGTCGGGAGGTTTAAAGCCTTTAGCTTTAGAGATCTCATCACGGAAGCCCAGTAAGGAAATAGGGCGGGTACGGCCCGCTTAGTAATGATCGTTTCTCGATGGTGGGCCGGGCCCACCCTGGCTTAAACCGGCCGTTGGCCACCTGCTCACGGCGGGGCCGTTGGCTTAATGCGACAGGGTATCTGGGAAAACCGCATGTCCGCTGCATCCATTTATCGAAGTGCCAGGGGCCAAGCTGAAGTTATTGCCCTCTATGAGAAAAAGCTGGCCAACCTCGCGGTCGAAACTCGTAGCCGGATGGTGGAAACCCGCTTCGGCCATACCCATGTATTAACCGCCGGCCCCCAAGAGGCCCCGCCCGTAATGATGTTGACCGGCATAAGTACCGGAGCGCCTCGCATGTTGGAATGGTTTCGGCCTCTCATCAAGGACTTCCGGCTCTACGCCCCGGACCCCATCGGCCAACCGGGCCGCAGCGCCCAGACCCGCGTGCCGCCCGGGGACCACAATTATGGCAAATGGATGGTGGACGTCCTGGACGGCCTGGGTCTCGAACAACTGCCCTTTATTGGGGTTTCCTTTGGAGGAGGCATTCTCCTGGATACGGCCTCTTATGCCCCGGAGCGCATCTCGCGAGCGGCATTGATCGCGCCGGCCGGCCTCACCCCAGTCCCTTTCATCAGTTCGGCAGTCAAGTTTTTTATCCCTTGTCTGCTGTATCGCTATTTTCCCAGCCGGGAACGCCTGATTGGCACTATCCGACCCTTGGCCGGCCAAATCGATGACTATTCGCTCCAGGTCTTCGACGCCACCTTGCGCCACGTCAAGTTAAATGTGGCTCCTCCGGGACCCTTCGACAGGGAAACGTTGGCGGGGTTCAAGGCCCCAACCCTGTTATTCCTGGCTAAATCGGATATTTTCCTGCCGGTGGAATCGGCCCGTCGCCGGGCCCAAGAACTGCTCCCCAGTCTCACCGCGGTGGAAGTGTTCGAGGGGCCTCACATTCCCCCGAAGCCGACCTGGAAACACCAGGCGGAAAGAATCGGGGCGTTTTTAAAAGAAATCCAGTAAAATAAGGAAGTTGCCATGACAAATTCTATTCCGGAAATCCACCAGGCCACCCTGCCCAACGGCATGAAGCTGTTGGGGGTGGAATACGACCGGGCCCCCTGGCTGAGCCTTACCTTCATGGCCAAGCGCGGCGCCGAAACCGACCCGCCCGATAAACCCGGGGTGGCCGATTGGACCGCGGAGATGTTCACCCTGGGCACCGCCCGACGCGCCCAACTGCAACTGGCCGAGGACATCGAATCCCGGGGCGCGGCCTTGAATGCCCGGGGCGGCTGGGACGCTACCCTGGTGAGCCTGGAAGGGTTGGCCGAGGATTTCACGGAATTGATGGCCACCCTGGCCGAGGTGGTCCGGACTCCCGGGTTCCCCGCGGACGAGTTCCCCCTGCTGATGGAACGCCGCCGGGCCGAACTGGTCCACCAGCAGGATGATCCCCGGGAAATGGCCAATGTCCACTACCTACGCCTGTTCTTCGGGGACTCGCCCTACGGCCACGCGGTGCCCGGCGACCTCAAGAGCCTGGATAAACTCGGACTTGCCGACCTGCAGGACTTCTACCGCCGAGAGTTCACCCCGGCCGCTTCCACC
>JBAZKX010000464.1:0-2754 GCA_041650575.1 Desulfobaccales bacterium | reverse complement strand
GAACGGGCCGAACACGGGACCAGCACCGCCAGCATGGAGACCACCAGGCGGTCCCGGGGGCTCTCCAGGATACGGGTGGACATCACCGCGGGGACGCTGCAGCCGTAGCCCAGGATGAAGGGAATGATGGACTTGCCGTGCAGCCCCAAATAATGCATGAAGTTGTCCATCAGGAAGGCCACCCGGGGCAGATAGCCGCTGTCTTCCAGGAGGGCCAGGCCGACCAGGAAGGGCAAGAGATACGGCAGCACGATGGCCACGCCCCCGAAGATGCCCATAAGCAGGCCTTCCACCACGGAATAAGTCAGGGTTTGGACCCCTAGCCAGGCCTTGGCCAGGCCCTGGGCCGCGGTCAAGTAACCCATCAGAAAGTTCTCGGTGAACTGCCCGAATCGGAACACCACCTGAAAAAAACCTGTCAGGACCGCCACCAACAGGGCGTAGCCCCAGAACTTGTGGGTGGCGATTATGTCCAGGCGTTCCCGCCAGTCGGGTTTGGCCGCGGGCAAGACTTTGGCCACATGTTCAAAAATATTGACGCTTAAGGCATGACGCTCGGAGGAGATCACGGTTTCCGGCGGCCGGCCGTGGGACTGGGCCAGGATTTTCTGGCTGTTTCGCACCCAATGGACGGCTTCGGGGTCCCGGCGCCGGATCTCTTCGATGATGTAGGGGTCATCCTCCAGGGCCTTGACCAGCATGAAGCGCCAGGGCAACCCCAGTTTCCGGGAGAAAGAGAAGTCCAGTTGGTCCGCCAGGGAGTCGACCTCTTCTTCGACGTCCCGGCTGAACTGGGTCTGGACCGGACGCACGCCGGCCCGGCCGGCGCTCACCGCGGCGTGCAACAGGTCGGTCAGACCCCGCCCCGCCGCGGCCACGGTGGTGACCACGGGCACGCCCAACTGCTCGGAGAGCTTTCCCGCGTCGATGGTGATGCCTTTGCGGGCAGCTTCGTCCATCATGTTCAGGGCCACGACCAGGGGGCGCTCCAGGCTCATCAACTCCAGGGTGAGTTCCAGGCTGCGGCTCAGCAGGGAGGCGTCGATAACGTTGATGATGACGTCGGATTTGCCCGCCAGAAGATAGTTGCGGGATTCCAGCTCCGCGGGGTCGGTGGAGGTGAGGGAATAGACCCCGGGCAGGTCCACGCAGGTGAGTTCCTCCCCTTCGAAGACCACTTGGCTGACGGTGAATTTCACCGTGGTGCCGGGAAAATTTGAGACCGCGGCTTTGTAGCCGCTGAAGTAATTGAAAATGGTGCTCTTGCCGCAATTGGGTTGGCCGATGAGGGCAATTTTCATGGTTAAGCGCCGTAGGCGAGGCGTCTCCTTGGGAATCGGAACGATCTTGAGCTAAGGGTTTTTAGCATTACTGATATTCAATTGCAATAGCACTTCGGCACATATCCCATAAGTCATTGGAAAGACTATTATCTCAGGATGGGGAGCCTGGAGACCGGCCTTGGCCTTGCCAAGCCGCTTTTGGTTGCTAATGTACCTGTTTTGCTTGACACTTGGCCAGATTTTTATATATTAATTTATTTCGGGTTCGTTGAAAAAGGACCGTTGTTACCTTCATGAAAAGCAAAGTCTTACAGATCAATATCAAGAGCATCCCTGAAACCGGCCTGGACGTTCCCCTCGACCTGGGGCCGGAGTGGTTCGCCCGTTGGCGAGAAGCTGACCCGGACCTGGAATTTGCCGACGCCAGGATCACCGGCGCAGTGAACCTGAGCAAACACGGCCAGGATATCCTGGTGCGGGGCCATCTCACCGGCCACCTGGAGTTGGCCTGCGGTCGCTGCCTGGAGTCATACTCGGCCCCGGCGGACGCCGATTTCGACCTGCTGCTGGTGCCCCGGATCACAGCCGCATTCGCAGAAGATGAGGAATTGAGCCAGCCGGACCTGGACCTGGACTATTATACCGGCGAGATTATCGACGTGGAAAGCCTCATCAAAGAGCAGATCATCCTGATGATCCCTTTGAAGCCGCTTTGTCAGGATGACTGCCAGGGCCTGTGCCCGCGCTGCGGAGCCAACCTCAACCGGGAAACCTGCCAGTGCCGGAACAACGTAAATTCCCCCTTTGCCCACCTGGCAAAGGTGAAAATCTAAGGAGACTCCCGTGCCTTTACCAAAACGCAGAAAGTCCATTTCCAAGAAGAACATGCGGCGCTCGCACGATGCCCTGACCCCGCCGCAGTTGTCCACCTGCCCCAAGTGCAATGAGCACCGGCTGCCTCACCATGCCTGCCCCCATTGCGGGTTTTACAAGGGGCGCCTGGTGATCCCGGAAGCCGCGGAGTAAGTCATGGACCATCTGCTCAGCGAAGAGCAGCAGATGCTCCAGGACCTGGCCCGCCAGATCGCGCATGAGCGCATCAAACCCATCCGGGCGCAGCTGGACGAAGAAGAGATTTTTCCCTGGGACATCATTTCCGCTCTGGCCCAGGCCGATCTGTGCGGCACCATCATCCCCGAAGAGTACGGCGGTCTGGGGTTGGGGTGCCTGGAGAACTGCCTGGTCCTGGAAGCCCTGGCCGAAGGCTGCGTCGGGGTGGCCACCACCTACGCGGCCAGCTTTCTGGGGGCCTATCCGTTGCTGCTGTTCGGCACCGATGCCCAGAAACACCAATATCTGCCGGGCCTGGCCCGGGGCGAGGCGTTAGCCGCGTTCGCGCTCACCGAATCCCAGGCGGGCAGCGACGCCGGCGCGATTGCCACCACCGCGGTGAAAGACGGCGACAGCTACG
>JBAZKX010000463.1:0-2762 GCA_041650575.1 Desulfobaccales bacterium | reverse complement strand
ACCTGGAACCGGTTGACGAACTCCGCGGCCAGGTGCTGGGCGTCCGCGGCGGAGCCGCCGTTGCCGAAAATCAGCACCCGGCCTCCGGCTTGAAAGACCCCTGCCAACATCCGGGCGGCCTCGGCCACCAACGGCCCCTGCTCTTCCAGCACCCGGCGCTTGAGCTCGATGGACTCGGCGAAGGCTTTTCGAAATCGTGCGTCAAGGCTCATGCTCCCTCCCATCACCGATAAGTTCGGCGTGCGTATGACACAACCCTCTGAACACCAGACATCGCGTCACCAATAATTTGGACATTTCTATTTCTGCGCCCTCAGCATCTCTGCGGTGAACCATTCCGCTACGCCAGCAGCTTCAAATACCGCACCGGGCTGAAATGCACCGTCTCCATCAGGGCCACCAACTGCTTGGCCAGGGCTTGGGCCTTCGGGTCTTTGGCCGCCCGGGCGGCCACCGCGGGGAACCGGTCCTGCATCAGGGCAAAGAGAAAATTCTGGGGCTCGGTGAGCTCCAGGGTCAGGGGCATGCGGCTGACGAAACTCAAAAAATCGTTGAGGCGGGTCACGGTCTCCGTCCGGAAGGCTTCGCTCAAATCCACCAGATGCCGATGCAGTATACGTCCCAGAATTTCGGCCCCTTCACGGGTCTCCAGCTTTAACCCCATGAGCCGGGCATCCTGGATCACTTCCATAATCTCCTCGGAAGTGGAAATGGAGGTCGGGTCCGGCTCCATCCGGCGCAGCAGGTCCACCAGGCGCCGGTTCAAGGTGATCTCCCCCAGGGCGCGGTACAGCCGCGGCATGGGCAGGCCCTCAACGGCCATGGCCTTGAGCAAGGCTCGGGATTCTGCGAAACTATGGCTGACCAGTTCCACCGCTTCTTCCTGGTTCACCCGCAGCAAGTCCTGAAAAACCTGGAGTTTTTCATCCTGGAAAACATCGTGGATGCTGTAATAGGTCGCCCCCAGGCGCCGCACCATGAAGGGGATCAGGTCTTCCGGGGTCTCTTCCAGGACCTGGAAAAATTCTTCCCGCAGGGTGAGGAACTCCCGGGGCGAAGGATGCGTCTGCACCTGGGTGCGATAGAGATAGCTCCCCAGAAAAGCCGTGAAAAACGATTGGGTTCGACTCTCCAGGGTAACGCCCGAAGTCAGGCGCAAACGCCCGGCCGCCACCATCAGCGATCCCTGGGTCTTATCCTCCAGGTCCATGGCCTCCGCCTGATAATGGTAGATGTGGCTGGGGCACTGGCGCTCCCGGTCCTTGAGCCAGGAAATCACCCATTGATTGGCCACCTTGGGGTAATCCACCACCGCCGGCTTGATGCGCTTCTGGTAGATAGTGAGGCCGTTGCCCTCCTGGGGATTATTGCTCACCGCCCGCTCCAGGATTTTCAGAAACGGGGCCTCCAGGGGTTCCGAGGTAAAATGCTGCCCCAACTGGAGGGCCCGGGCGGCATACTTGATCACCTGCAAGGATTCCAGGCCCGCAATATCGGCAAAGAACCAGCCGCAACTGGCATACATGAGCAGGGAGTGGCGCTGCATCTCCAAAAGCTTCAGGGCCGCCACCCGGTCGTCTTGCTTCAGGTGGGGCGTCCCCTGCTTGGCGAAAAAGTCGTGCAACGCCCCGTTACTGCGGTCCAAAATGATATCCACGTAGGCGTTGCGGGCCTGCCAGGGGTCCTGGAAGTACTTCTGCCCCTCGGCTTCGAAGATGCCCGCCAATTTAGCGTTCAAGAAATCGAAGGACTCCCGCAACGGGCCCCGCCAGCGCTGGTTCCAGGTGGGCTGGCCCCCGGTGGAGCAGCCGCAGTTTTCCTTCCAGCGCCCCACCCCGTGAGCGCAGCTCCAGGAACTGCCCTCCCCTTTGGGGCCCAGGGAAATTTCCACCTCCAGCTTCGGCGGCGCCAACTCCAGAAACGTGGCATAATTAGTGAGCCGAAAACCCTTCTCGGGCAGCACCTGGGTGAGGGCGTGGGCCAGGGCCAGCTCTCCGAATTTCTTGTGATGGCCGTAATTTTCGCCGTCCGTGGCCACATGCAGGAGCTGGGGCCGGCTCTGCTCGGGAGAAAATCCGGCCACCAGCCGGTTCACCAGCCGGTAGCTGTCCGCCAGCAGGTCTCCGAAACTGATATCCGCGGCCACCTCGCCGTTATAGAAAAACACGTCGATAAAGCGCCGCTGGCTGGGGTCCCCGCCGGGTTCCGGCAAAAAACAGCGATAAGCCTGGGTGGTATCCAAATGGCCCGGCGCCAGGGTCCATTCCCCGCCTGCCAGCGGCCGCACCCGTTTGGCCTGGTAGGGCGATAAGAGGACAAACTTCATACCGTGGTCCACCAGGGTGGCCAGGGTGGGATAATTCACCGCGGTTTCGGGCAGCCACAAGGCGGTCGCCGCCCGCTTAAACCGGTGTTCAAAGTCCCTGAGGCCCCAGATGACCTGGGTTTCCCGGTCCCGGGAGTTGGCCAGCGGCAGGATGGGATGGCTGTAGGCCTGGGCCATGGCATTGCCGTATCCCAGGGCCGCCTGGCTCTGGGCGTCGGCCTCCAGGATCTTGGCATAGGTGTCCGGCGCCTGCTCCGCCAGCCAACTGATGAGGGTCGCCCCGAAATTGAAACTCAGATGCTGGTAATTATTGACGATATCCAGGATGCGCCCCTGGCCGTCATAGACCCGGGCCGCGCCGTTGGGGCGATAGCACTCCGCGGTGATGCGGGTATTCCAGTCGTGGTAGGGGCTGGCGCTGGGCTCCACCTCGATC
>JBAZKX010000462.1:0-2763 GCA_041650575.1 Desulfobaccales bacterium | reverse complement strand
TGCTTGCCCGGGGCACCAGGCTGAAGGCATTGTAAAAACTGGCCACCCGGAGAATCTCCGTGAGGGGCTTATTCAACTCATCGGCGACATGCTCCAGGGCCGGACGGGGCAGCCAGTTAAACTGGCGGTTGATGTCCAGCAGGATAGGCAGCAGATTGCCCCGCTCCTCCCGGTGGCGGTCGATAATATCGCCCACGGCCTCCTCGTCGGTGGCCTTGGCATAGGCGGTGCGGGCCAGTTTAATCGTTTCCGGGAGCTGAACTTCATAGCGAACCGGGCAGGCCTCCATGCAGGTGCCGCAACCGGTGCATTTGGAGGCGTCCACGTAGCGGGGCTGCTTTTTCAGAGTGACGCGGAAATTGCCTTCTGCTCCGCTGATCTCCTGGAGTTCCGTGAGGGTATGCAGCTCAATGTTGGTGTGCCGGCCGACCTCGACCAGCTTGGGGGAGATAATTCACATGGCGCAGTCGTTGGTGGGGAACGTCTTGTCGATCTGCGCCATGGTGCCGCCGATGCTCGGCCCCTTTTCCACCAGGTGGACATAGAATCCTGAATTGGCGGCATCCAGCGCGGCCTGCATGCCGGCGATGCCGCCGCCTACGACCATGACTGAACCTCGCTTCTCCTCGAGGGTCTGGCTTGACTGCATCTAATCCTCCTCTTCTCCCTACCCGGCGCTGCTCCGGGTCACGGCCGTTTTGACGTGACCCTCACCTGCCTCGCGGCTGCCGGCTTCTTTGAGTGGCGGGGTAAGACTTCGCTAAAGAAATCAGCTTATAAGGGGGCAAGGGCTATGCCAGACTCGGTCAAATTAGTTAACTATGTGATAATACAATATATTCATGATTGATATGATGTGATTCACATACGCGGCTTTATGTTCGATAATCCGACAGCTACCCGGAGATATTGATTAACATGTTAATATTATTAAAATTAGAATAGAGGGCGATTGTTGGAAATTCCAACAATACGCAACTTTTGGCGGGTCATTTTTTTTATAATTTCGGAGGATCGGGGGTGGGCCGCAGGTCGGGGAGGGGATTAAAGGGTCGGCGTGGACCCGGAAGATCGGCAGGCTCTTAAGCTCACGCAGCGGGCCTCGCCTCAATGCCTTTACAAACTCCAAAAAATATAGCACATATGAGGAGGCAACCTTGGTCAGCACCCGGGGGAGTTCCCTGGGACTATTTGGCCCCTCCGTCAGCCGGCCGGACCGCGATCAGCAAGCCCGGCAATGGTTGAGACCGCGAAGAAGCAGGTTATCCGTTAGGAGCGCATGGACGAGCAAGCGCAGAATTCCAGTCTGGTGCTGCAAGGATGCATCGGGGGCTTGGTGCTGGCGGGCTTATACCTGACCAGCCTCTACAGCTACCTGCTGTTCCACAGCATCGCCGAACTCTTCAGCGTCGTCATCGCGGTGGGCGTCTTCGCCATCGCCTGGAACTCCCGGCGCTTCCTGCAAAACAACTATCTCCTCTTTTTGGGGATCGCCTACCTGTTCGTGGGCGGCCTGGACCTGATCCACGCCCTGGCTTACAAAGGCATGGGGGTCTTTCCCGGCTACGGCGCCGATCTCCCCACCCAACTGTGGATCGCGGCCCGGTACCTGGAGAGCCTCTCCCTGCTCCTGGCCCCCGTGTGGCTCGGCCGCCGCCTGCGGCCGAATTACGTCTGCCTGATTTACCTGATCGTCTTCGCCCTCCTGATCCTGACCATTTTTGGGCGGGTCTTCCCGGCCTGCTTTGTGGAAGGCGCGGGGCTGACCCCTTTCAAGATCATCAGCGAATATATCATCTGCGCTATCCTGCTGGGGGCCATGGCCACGCTCTGGCGGCGACGGCAGGAGTTCGATCCCGCCGTGCTCCGCCTCCTGGTGTGGTCCATCGTCCTGACCATCGCCTCGGAGTTGGCCTTTACTTATTACGTCAGTGTATACGGCACCGCCAACCTGGTGGGGCATCTGCTCAAGATCGCCGCATTTTATCTGGTGTACAAGGCCCTGATCGAAACGGGGCTGATGAAGCCTTATAACCTGTTGTTCCGCAATCTGAAGCTCAGCGAAAAGGCGGTGCGGAAAGAGCGGGATTTTGCCGACAGCCTCATTGAAACGGCCCAGGTCATCGTGCTGGTGTTGGACCCGCAAGGCCGTATCGTCCGTTTCAATCCTTACCTGGAGGGGGTCCTGGGCTACCGCCTGGAGGAGGTGCAGGGCCGGGAGTGGATCGCCGGCTTCGTGCCGCAACGGGAGCGGGAGCGCCTATACGGGCTCCTGGCCACCTCCGGGGGCAAGGTCAAGTCCGCGGCCCACGTCAGCCCCCTGATCACCAGGGATGGCCGGGAGCGGCTGATCGCCTGGTCCAACACCACCCTGACCGGGGCCGACGGCGCGGTGGCGTACGTGATCAGCACCGGCATAGACATTACCGACCAACGGGCTGCGGAGGATCGCATCCACCGGCTCAACGCCGAACTGGAACTGAAGATCCGGGAACTGGAGGTCACCAACCGGGAACTGGAGAGCTTCACCTATTCGGTGTCCCATGACCTTAGGGCCCCGCTTCGCTGGATCGGCGGCTTTTCCCGGGCCTTGGGGGAAGACTATGCCGACAAGCTCGACGCCCAGGGGGTGGAGTATCTGGACCGGGTGCAAGACTCGGTGAAACAGATGGGGGAACTCATCGACGCCTTGCTGGATCTGTCCCGCATGGCCCGGGCCGAAATGAGCCGGCAGCCGGTGGACCTCAGCGCCCAGGCCCGGGC
>JBAZKX010000461.1:0-2792 GCA_041650575.1 Desulfobaccales bacterium | reverse complement strand
ACCCGATAATGGGCTGATCGATCTCCCGGTCGGTCAGGCCCATGGCCTTGAGAAGGGACCGGTGGGGGTATTTTTCCAGGCCCTGTTTCATCAAGTTGCTACGCATGAAACCGCTCCTTTAGGATGATTCGGAAGACTCGGGCTCGGAGTGGGGCTCCGCGGCCCTGGGGGGCTCCGGCGTTTCTCTCGGGGGCTCGACCGCCGGTTGGGGTTCCGGCTCTCCCGCCGAGGGTTCGGCTGCTTCTGCAGATTCAGCCGCGCCGGGCTTAGACGCCGCGGCCCGGCGGGGGCCTCGCCGGCGTCTGGGTGCGGCAGGCCGCCGGGGTTTGGCTGCGGCCTTAACCTCCGGTTCGGCTTCGGGAACCGGTTCAGCTTCGGGTCCCGGGGCCTCGGGTTTGGGCTCTGCGGCTTCCTGGGGTTCGGCCCCTTCGGGTTTGGGCGCGGCGGCGCGGCGAGGGCCGCGGCGCCGGGAAGAGGGGCGCCGGGGCTTGGCTTCGGACGCGGCCTTGGCTTCAGGAGCCGGTTTGGCCTCAGGCGCGGCTTCGGCCAGCGGCTTGACCTCGACGGCCGGCTTGGCCTCAGGAGTCTCCCGTTTGAGATATTCCACCTGGATATCCTCGGGCCCCAGGCCTTCTTTGGCGCGCACCACGATCTTGAGATTGAACTCTTCCTCCAGGGTAGAGATATCCCGGCGCTTCTGGTTGAGCAGGAAGTTGCTCACCTCCAGGGGCGCCAGCACCCGGACCTCCTGGATGGGGTTTTGCACCACGTGGGTGCTGATTTCCCGGAGCAGGCCCAGGCTCAGGATATCCACTTTTTTGATGCGGCCCCGGCCCTGGCAGGTGGGACAGACGCTATAGGCGCCGATCTCGGCGGTGGGCCGCAGCCGTTGGCGGGAGAGTTCCAGCAGCCCGAACTTGGACAGGTGCCCTACGGTGACCCGGGCTTTGTCCTTCTTCAGGCTCTGCTTCAGGGTCTGCTCCACTTCCTTCTGGTGCTTCTTGTCCTTCATGTCGATGAAGTCAATCACCACCAGGCCGCCCAGGTCCCTAAGGCGGAGCTGCCGGGCGACTTCCTCGGCGGCCTCCAGGTTGGTCTTCAAGGCGGTATCTTCCAACTCTTTCTGGCTGATGCAGCGGCCGGAGTTAACGTCGATGGAGACCAGGGCCTCGGTGGGATTGATGACAATGGAGCCGCCGGATTTCAGGGGCACGCGTTCGGCGTAAATAAGGTCGAGCTGATCTTCCAGTTGATAGCGGGTGAAGATGGGCAGCTTGTCCTTGTAGAGCTTCAGGGCTTGGACGTGCCGGGGGGCCATTTCCAGGATAAAGGTGCGCAACGTCTGGTAAACGTCTTTGTTGTCCACCAGGATGGTGTTGATATCCGGGGAAAAATAATCCCGCACGGTCCGGGTGATGAGGTCCAGGTCCCGATGCAAGAGACAGGGAGCCGGCTGGGTTGCGGCGGCCTCCTTAATATTTTCCCAGAGTTTGATGAGGTATTTCATATCCTTGGCCAGGTCCTGGGTTTTGCTGGTTTCACCGGCCGTGCGGATAATCAGGCCCATTTCCGAAGGCAGCCCCAATTTTTGGGTCAGATCTTTGAGGCGCTGACGCTCCTCCTCTTTTTCGATCTTGCGGGACACCCCCAGGTGGCTCTGTTTGGGCAGGAGCACCAGACGGCGCCCGGGGAGGGAGATGTAGGTGCTGAGATAGGCGCCCTTGGTGGCGGACTCCTCTTTATAAACCTGGACGATGAGTTCCTGGCCCTTGCGCAGCACGCGCTGAATCTTGGTTTTGGCCTTGCTCTGGGGTTTTTCCAGGTAATAGTCGGGATGCACTTCGGGCAGAGGCAAAAAACCGTGGCGCTCCCCGCCATAGTGGACGAAGGCGGCCTGCAGACCGGGCTCGATATTGACCACGATGCCTTTATAAATATTGGCTTTGGTGGGTTCCCGGGAGGCGGACTCCAGGGCCAGGTCTTCCAACTGGCCTTCTTCGACGATGGCGACCCGAAATTCCTCCGGGTCGGCGGCATTGACGAACATCTTCCGGGGAGGACTCATAGGTACCCCTGGCGACATCGTTGGGCGAATTCTTTAAATCCGGGCTGCTGGTCCTGGGCGTTGAGGCGATTGATGGCCAGGGGCAGGGCCGCGGGGCTCTTTAAATTACGGATGGGGCGCATCTCCTGGCGGCGAAAAAACGCGGTCTTCACCAGGAAATTGATATCACCCTGAACCGGCTGAAAATAAAGGAAACCGTCTTTGACGGCTATGGGCATGGGCAAACCTTGTTCTCCAATCCGGCCCCAGCAGACGCCGGGACTGGGATAATGATTGAAATTGCGATTTAAATACTTGATATCCTGGTTGCTGATGTCCCCCAATTGAAAGCTTTCGATCATCACATCCCGCTCTAATTCGGCATCCCAGGCGAGCATGCCGCCTTTTTGGGGTTTGGCGGGATTATTGGCCATCACTTCCATGACCATGTTGCAGCCCTGATCGCCGAGCTGCAGGGCCAGGCCCAGGCCGTGGAAATCCAGGGAACCCGTCAGGTAATCCAGGTCTTCGATATTATAGGATATTTTATCGGCAAAACCCTGCAGCCAGTCGGCGACCTGTCGCCGCGACCGAAACGTTTTTTCCCAGGGGTGGCTCCCGGTCAGGGTGAAAATCTGGCAGTCCAGGGTCTGCTGCATCACCATCTGGCCGTGGTTGTGGAGGCGGGAGGGGCTATGGACGTCATAGAAAAAACTGCCGTGCCTGAGGTTGAGCCCGTGGAAGCTCT
>JBAZKX010000460.1:0-2799 GCA_041650575.1 Desulfobaccales bacterium | reverse complement strand
GCACGATAGAAAGGTCGGGCCGTCGGTGCAGCAGTTGCACCCGGCGCCGCAGGCTGCCGGTACCCACCCGGCCGCCGGCCGGAATCTCGGAGATATTGGCGTAGCGGGACGAAATAAAGGCGTCCCGGCAGTCCTCCCGGGGGGGCACCGCACCCAGGATCAGGCCCTCCGGCACCTCCGCGGGCATGTCCTTGAGGCTGTGCACCGCCAGGTCCACCTGGCCCGTCAGGAGCGCCTCCTCGATCTCTTTAATGAACAGGCCCTTGCCCCCGATCTGGGCTAGGGGGACATTGGTAATTTTATCGCCGGTGGTCTTGATCACCACCAGTTCCACCCGGCAGCCGGGGTTATGTCCGGCAATCTGGTCCGCCACCCAGCGGGATTGGGCCAGGGCCAGGGCGCTGCCCCGGGTGCCGATCTTGATCTCGATGGCCAAATCCTATCCTTAGTGGCAGGTGCTGCAGGACCCGGAGGAACAGCTGCCGCAGGAGGCGCCTTTGGGGCTGGAAGTCGAGGTAAACTTATATCCCACCTTGGCGGCGCAGGCGCTCATCAATTTATCCACCTTGGTCTGGCCGCAATGGGGGCAGGCCACCTCCGGGTTGGCCCCGAAGACCAGTTTCTCGAAATCCTGGTTGCAGCTATGGCAATGATACTCAAAAATGGGCATATCTTGAAGCTCTCCTTGATCTTTTTGAGGGGTAGGGCCGGGGAGCAAGATTCCCCGCCCTCTCTTCACACTCCTCACTGGCCACCATTTAAGGGGATGGGGGTGAGGGCTTGGAAAAGGGGCAGGGGCTAATGTCCCTGGCCCCCTCTCTCAACTTTTTATTTTACCTTATTTTTTTTCAATGCGCACCGCCGTCCCTTCCGGCACCAGTTTGAGGCAGCAGGGGTCGTCCGTCACCCGCCCCACCCGGTTCACGGCGCTAGCCGGGCGAATCTCCCCGGGGACACTGGTGGGGGTCAGGCCGAAAAAAATGCAGAACGCCCGTCCCGTGGGCCAGTAGGCCAGGTCCCCCACATTCACCACCACCGTGGCGGTCTCGTCCAGGTCCGCCACCACCTGGGGCACGGGAAAGTAGATCTCGTCGCCCCAGAGCTGGGCCGCGCCTTGGAGTGGCAGGACTTCAGCCAGGGCCTGCGCGGTGGGGGAATCATCCAGAAAAGCGTTGACCCGCTGATCGCCGGCTATAATAACAATCTCCGTAGGCATTATCCTTCCTCCAGGTCTTCCACCACCAGGGCGGCTAAGAGCGGCAACAGCAGCTCATGGTGGCCGGTCAGCGCATAACCCCGCCCCACCCCGGCGGTGGGCCGCCGCACCACGTTGGTGAGGGGCCGGTAATGTTGGACGAAATCCAGGTTCACCGTGGTCAGGGGAGCCACCGGGTGGCCCAGGTTCCGGGCCAGGGTGATGGCCTTGAGGAACACCTCCGGGATGATCACCGCGGACCCCAGGTTGATAAAGACCCCGTCGTTCAGCTCGCTGACCATGGCCGCAAACAGGCGAAAATCCCGGTGCGTCGCGGCTCCCAGGGCTTCGGGGTTCACCGACGGGTGCAGGTGGATGATGTCGGTCCCCACTGCCACGTGCACCGTCAGGGGCGTCTCCAGGGCCGCGGCCGTGGCCAGGAGGCTCAAATCCTTATGGGGAAAAGCGCTCGACAGCAGCCGCTGCCCCACCGCCTCTCCCAGCCCCAGCCCCTGACTGGCCCCCCAGGCAATGGCCTCATTCAAGAATTCCCCGGTTTCCCGGGCCATGCCGAACTGGCCGCAGCCCAGGACCTGGTCCACGTCTTCGGAGGTACGGCCCGCCATGGCCACCTCGGCGTCGTGGATGATGCCGGCCCCGTTCATGGCCACCCCGGTGATCAAGCCCCGGCGCAACAGGTCGATGAGGATGGGGCTCAAACCCACCTTGATGGCGTGGGCCCCCATGCCCATAATGACCTGGTGCTCGTGGCGCCTGGCCGTCACCCAGGCCGCAGCCACCTCCCGCAGGGTCTGGCCCGCCAGAATCCGGGGCAGGCCGTCCACAAACTTCTTGAAGCTGCCGCCCCTTTTCCAAGGCGCGCCGAAATCCGCCTGGCTTACTTTGGAATGCCGCTCAGCCAGGCTATAAGTCTTGATGCCGTCCAGGGAAAGGGGTTCGAGCTTTTTCATCCGGCCTCCGGCTTCCTTCACACCTGCAAAAATAGCCCTCATATATGCTCAAAGAGGACTCATCGAGGTTGTCATTCTGAACGGAGCCCAGCGGAGTGAAGAATCTAGCTTCGCTCAGAATGACATCTCTACTCGTTACCTCTCGTTCCCAAGTTGCACTTGGGAACGCCTCGGGCCCCAACCTGGGCTTGGGTCGCCCTAGCTAACTGCTAATTGCTGACTGCTACCCTCCGAACTTCTCCGGGAAGAGCAGGTAGTCCACCAAATCGCAGAGCACGTGCCCCAGGGTAATGTGCACCTCCTGGATGCGCGGGGTGTTGCGGGAGGGCACGACCAGGGCCGCGTCCGCGGCCGCGGCCACGGGCCCGCCGTCGCCGCCGCTCAAGGCCAGGGTCTTGAGGCCCAGTTCCCGGGCCGTGGTCAGCGCCGCCGCCACGTTGGGAGAATTGCCGCTGGTGCTGATACCCCAGGCCAGGTCCCCGGGCTTTCCCAAAGCCCGCACCTGCTTGGCGAAAATCTCGCGAAATTCATAGTCGTTGCCCACTGCCGTGAGAATCGAGGTGTCGGTGGTCAGGGCCAGGGCGGCCAGGGGAGGCCGCTCCACCTGGAACCGGTTGACGAACTCCGCGGCCA
>JBAZKX010000459.1:0-2804 GCA_041650575.1 Desulfobaccales bacterium | reverse complement strand
CCCGAATCCCGGGTGATCCGGGTCATGCCCAACACCCCCACCCTGGTGCGGGCCGGGATGGCGGCCCTGGCCCCAGGGAGCCGCGCCACTTCGGAAGACCTGGCCCTGGCCCTGGAACTCTTTGGCGCCGTGGGCCAGGCGGTGATGGTCGAAGAACGGCTCATGGACGCGGTCACCGGTTTGAGCGGCAGCGGGCCGGCCTTCGTGGCAGTGTTCATCGAGGCCCTGGCGGACGGCGGGGTCAAAATGGGCCTGCCGCGCCCCCTGGCCCTGACCCTGGCCACCCAGACCGTCCTGGGCTCGGCCCGCCTCTGCCAGGAAGAGCGGCTGCACCCGGCCCTGTTGAAGGACATGGTGACCTCGCCGGGCGGCACCACCATCGCCGGCCTCCACGCCCTGGAATCAGCCGGTTTTAGGGGCGCGGTGATGGACGCGGTCGCCGCGGCCGCGGCCCGCTCCCAGGAACTGGGCCAGGCCAAGTGAGCCCGCATAAGGTGCGGCTAGGATCTGGGGGCTAGAATTGGCCCTTCATCGGAGTTCCGCATTATCCGCCTTCAGGTGGCGTGGAGTCGCCGCCCCCGCCTAACACCGCATAGAGCCGCACCTGATTGGCGAGCTTCGCCAGACGGATGGCGATGTACCCCTGCTGGGCGGCGTAGAGAGAGCGTTGCGCATCCAGCACGTTCAGGTAGATGTCTATCCCCTTCTCATAGCGGGCGTTAGAAAGCCGGTAGGCTTGGGCGGTGGCATCCACGAGTGATAGTTGCGCCTCCATCTGATCCCCCAAGGTTCCCCGCCTGGCCAGCGCATCGGCAACCTCCCTGAAGGCCCCCTGGATTGCCCTCTCGTATTGAGCCACGGCGATCTCTTTATCCACCTTGGTTACGGTGAGCGCCGACCAAGTGCGGGCATCGAAAATCGGCAGCACGACCTGAGGGGCGTAATTCCAGACGAACGAGCCGGATTTGAAGAGACCCGACAGGTCGCCGCTGGCGGTGCCTATCGCGGACGTAAGCGCAATGCGGGGGAAGAAAGCGGCCCGGGCGGCGCCGATATTGGCATTGGCGGCCTTGAGCAAGTTTTCCGCCTGAAGAATATCAGGGCGACTCAGGAGCACTTCGGACGACGTGCCGGGTGAAACGTCCCGCAAGGGCTTGACAACGCTCAATTCCTCCGGCAAGAGGTCGGCCGGCACCGGCGTCCCTGCCAGCAGGTTGAGGGCATTCTCATCTTTAGCGGCCAGTTCAGTGTACCGGGCGACGTCCACCCGGGCTGCATCCACTCTCGTTTGTGCCTGGCGCAGATCCAGTTCGGGCGCGAGTCCGACTTCAAAGCGCCGCCGAATTAAATTGAAGCCGGCCTGCTGGCTCTCCAGGGTGGATTTGGCCAGTTTGAGGTTTTCCTGATCCGCGGCAAAGGTCAGATAAGCGGCGGCAACTTCTGACACCAGCAATATCTGGGCACTACGGCGGGCCTGGGCCGTAGCGAAGTATTCCTCCAGCGCCTTTTGTGACAGGCTGCGGATACGCCCGAAGAAATCAATCTCCCAAGACGTGATGCCCAGATTGACGCCGTACTCCTCCAAGGTCACCAAGCCGGTGGAGCCGGAAATCCTGACGTGCTGCTTGGTGGCGGTGAGGCCCGTTTCCAACTTCGGTAAAAGATCGGCGCGTTGGACGCGGTATAAGGCGCGGGCTCTTTCCACATTCAAGGCGGCCACCCGCAGATCACGGTTGTTTTTCAAAGCCGTGTCGATGATTTTTTGTAGTCGTGCATCAGCAAAGAATTCCCGCCATTGCAGGTCGGCGGCCGCCGGAGCCTTCTGGGTGGAGGGGGTCTCTTTGTAGGCCGGACCACTTGGCCAGGCGTCAGGGACCGGCGCCTCGGGCCGGGTGTATTTCGGGATCATGGTGCAGCCAGTGAACAGAACGGCCGTTATTGCCAAAATTGAAAACAGCCTCTTCATGTTACTGCCCCTCCGGAGGATTCAGGGAGTCCGAAGCGGGCTCTGCCGCTTGGGCGATTCTCTTTTTCGCGAAAAGTTGCACCACCCCCACAAAAAAGAGGGGAATGAAGAAGATCGCCAGGAAGGTGGCCGTAACCATCCCGCCCAGAACACCGGTGCCGATGGCCGTTTGGGCGCCGGCGCCGGCCCCGGTGGCCATCGCCAGGGGCAGGACGCCGAAGCCGAAGGCCAGCGAGGTCATGACGATGGGGCGCAGCCTTAATCTCGCCCCTGTCAGCGTGGCCTCGATCAACCCCATGCCCTCGTCCACTTTGGCCATGGCGAACTGAACGATCAAAATGGCGTTCTTGGTCGTGAGTCCTAAAACGGTGAGGAGCCCAATCTGGAAATACACATCGTTGGGCAGTCCCCGCAGCGAGGTGGCCGCCACGCCGCCGATGACCCCCAGCGGCAAGGCCAACAAGATCGTGATGGGAATGGTCCAGCTCTCGTAGAGGGCCGCCAAGCAGAGAAAAATCACAATGATGGAGAAGGTGTAGAGCAGTCCGGTCTGGGCCTTGGCCATGCGCTCCTGGTAGGAGATTCCGGTCCAATCATAACCGACGCCCTTGGGCAGCTTCGAGACGATCTCTTCCATGGCCTGCATCGCCTCCCCGGAGCTCCTCCCGGGCGCCGGTTCTCCCCAGATGTTCAGCGTCGGGAAGCTGTTGAACCGCTCCAGGAGCGGCGAGCCCTGGAACCAATGGCCGGTGGCGAAGGAAGTGAACGGCGTCATTGTCCCCTTGGCATTGGGAACGTAGAGCCGCTCCAGGTCTTTAGGCAGCATCCGGTAGGGGGC
>JBAZKX010000458.1:0-2804 GCA_041650575.1 Desulfobaccales bacterium | reverse complement strand
TCATGTAGCGGGCGTTCTTGTCCAGGAGCTTGAGCTCGCCCGGCGTCGTGAGTTCCAGCCGGTAGGGAAACAGGCCGGAGAGCTTATCGTTAAGCAGGTTCAGGGCTTCTCGTATTTCTTCAGCCATAGAGACGCTCCTGTTTTCTAAGGTCCACAAACGATTGTGGAAGCCAGAATACCTTCCAGCGGTTTTTAAACCTCCCCGTTGATTCGCATTCAGAAACACCGGGGGGCTCGATCTTGAAAACCCTTGCCTTGGCTACTGGAATGCCTCGGTGACAAAAGATGAGGTCCTCTCCCACCTTGCAGGGCGGCCGGAACCGGAAAGCCCAAAATTCCACCGTCCCTTCCGGCTCTTCTTCCCAAAAATGGTCCCAGGCCCAATCGGGGATATTAATTTTCATTTTCGAGATGACCTCTCTTCTCGAACTTCTTCAGCCATCGGGGAATCACCTCGCTCAGGGCCAGGATGCCCATGTCCGTCTCGTAAACCAGCTTGCCCGGGTCCCGCCCGCCATGAGCGCCGCAATTGGCGCAAGCTTGACCCCGAGTATCAGCGCAATCTGCGCCATGACGCAGGGATCATCAATGACTATGCCAGGAGAGTGATGCACCGGGGCCTGAACGTGCTGCGCATCCCTGGCCTCCTGAAAGCTGATTGCCGGTATCTCAGGAGCCGCCCCACGCGCACCCCGCCAAGTTCCTCTGAGTGTCTATATACCCATGATGAGGAGCAGCGCAAGAAGTTTTTTACATCCTGGGGCGTGAGCAGGGTCATTCCATCCTCAAAGGTTCCCCCGGCCTAAGCCGGGGGGTTAGGTTGTGGATATGGGCGCCTACAACCTCGTACCACTTGCCTCGCAGGCCCCAGGGTTAAGGCAATTCCCCAGATAGATATTTAAGCAGTCTTACAGTTTGTTTTTTCCTGGCTGCGTCCCAGGCTGCGTCCCTGGCTGCGTCCCAGGCTGCGTCCCTGGCTGCGTCCCTGGCTGCGTCCCAGGCTGCGTCCCAGGCTGCGTCCCAGGCTGCGTCCAATTCCCTTTCTGTTGCTTGTCCGTTTGCGTATCTCCTGGCCGTGTCGATACACTCCTGTACCCGGGGGTCTGTATTCAGATGGGCAACATCCTGGGCACAATCACAGACAAAGAGGCGGGCTGTGCGTTCATTCCAATTCTCACATTGGCGGGTTATTCTGGCTTTCCTGACCACCAACTTGTCGCCGTGGTCTATTACTTCCCCTTCGTACTCTGCCTCCCAGATTTCTTCGTGGAGCCAGTCCAAGAGATGTTCCGGTTTGCATAAGTGCAAACCGTTTTCGCAGGCTATCAACTCGCCTACAACCTCGTACCACTTGCCCACTTCCCACGTAAGTTCCCCGCCGTGGCAGGACTTGCGGCCCTTGGCCAGTACCTTATAGACCTTATTCTTATCCGTCGGCATCAAACCTCCCAGTTGCCCCCGTCTCCCCGGGGGCTTGGGCCTGGTGGTGCGATTGGCGGCCGCCGCAACATGGTGATGAGAAGGGCCATCCGCCGCAGCATCGCACCGTAACCCCTCAGCGCGCAGGGCAAAGGAGGGATGGCCCTGGAGTGAATCACCTCAAACTGACCTGGTTGAAGACTATGAGGTGATTCACTTTCTTCAACCAGGTCAGGATGTCGCTGGCCTCGTCCTGGGTCAGTTCCCCGTAGGTCGCCTTCCCCTTCTCTTTACAGACAGTCATTCCATCCTCAAAGGTTCCCCCGGCCTAAGCCGGGGGGTTAGGGTTGGTATGGGGGCCGATGAGTTAGACCTTGAGCTGGTGAATCCAGTCCATTACTAAAATTCCCTGTTCGTAAGTCAGGGATTCCAGGTTTTCTACCGCCTGGTCCTCACAGATATATGGTTCGGGGATTTCCTTCTTCCGGGCAAGTTCCCGAATCTTAGCCAGGTGGCCGGGGTCAATCATTTTCTGGCCCCCTGTGGCGGGTTCTGCGGGGCGTTCTTCCTGGGGTCCGGTAGATTCTTCGGGTTGGGTAGGGCTCGCCTCTTGTGGGGCCTCCTGCTTCTTCGGGCGCCCCGGCTTGCGGGTCTTTTCGGGCTTGGCTTCTTGTGCTTCGGTTACTTGAGGGGTTTTTTCAAACCAATCACCGGCCTTGCTCATGCCATCCCGGATGCTGTTATAGATTTTCCGCAGACTGATAATCTGGGCCGCGGTGATGGCCTCCAGGTTGCGCTGTATGCGCCCCTCGATCATTTTCTGGCTGACCCCAATCTCCGCAAACTTATCCAGCATTTTCTTGATGGCCTCTGGGGAAATATCGGCCTTGGCCCTTAAGGTGGCCTCACATTGGGCGAGGGCTGCGTCCACAATGTCACCCGGGACTACGGCCAGGATGCAGGCCCGGACCCGACGGGCGGCTTGGTTTGCTACCATCTCGTAAATGTCCCGGGGGTCAGTCAGGTTGTAGCCGCCTTGTTTGGTAGAGCGGAAATGCCTGACTTGGAAGGTAATAGATTTGCGGGTGTTCGTCTCCAGGTCCCAGGCAAAGGATTCAACCGTGGATTCGGTATCACGTTGTTCCAGTTGCCGAATACCGAATTGGATGTTCCCCCAATTCTGGGCGATGGCTTCGGCAAGGCGGATTGAGGCCCCGGTAATGTCCGAGCCGCCCCGGGCATAGGAGTAAACTGCACTTTCGGCCAGAGACGGCCTTTGGCAAGCGGTCATGATGCGGTCAAATGCCTTCTGTTGGTTACGGGGGAATCTTTTGGCAATCGCCATCATCCCCTGGACTTCGGCCACTTCCCTTTGCGCCGCCACA
>JBAZKX010000457.1:0-2814 GCA_041650575.1 Desulfobaccales bacterium | reverse complement strand
GTTGACGGTGACGATGTGCACGCCCCGGCCGGTGAGGGCGTTGAGGTAGGCGGGCATGGTGGCCACCAGGGTTTTACCTTCACCGGTCTTCATTTCGGCGATCTTGCCCTGGTGCAGCACGATGCCACCGATGAGCTGAACGTCGAAGGGACGCATCCCCAGGACGCGGGTGGAGGCCTCCCGCACCGCGGCAAAGGCCTCGGGCAACAGGTCATCCAGGGGCTCGTCCCGGTCGAGGCGCTCCTTGAAAAGCGCGGTTTGGGCCTGAAGCTCGGCGTCGGACATGGCCCGATATCCCGGCTCCAGGGCCGTGATGCGGTCCACCAGGGGCGCCAGACGCTTCAGTTCCCGCTCGTTTTTACTGCCGAACAGCTTTTTCAGAAAAAGACTTATCATATGGGTATCTGCCAATAAAAAACCCCGATAAAGCCAGGCTTCACCGGAGGAATGCAGGCGTAGTCAAAAATGCCGTAAATCTGGCCGCAGCGTTCATCTTCATACGGGCCATGGGCCCGGCCATCACGCTGATGACCAGCCTCTCCCATCAAAATAACGCACCCTCCCCCAACTGTCAAGTTAATCCCCCTGGCCGGGCGCGGTCAGGTCCAGGAGCATGGGGATTTCGTCGCAGTCGGGAAATTTTACACAGTTGACGCAATCAGCCCACACAATGGGCAGCAGGTCTTCCCGGGAGACGACCTTAAAGCCGAAGCGCTGGAAAAATTCCGGGCGCAGGGTCAGGAGGAAGATTTCGCTCAACCCCATCACCCGGGCCTCATCCAGGCAGGTCTTGACCAGGCGGGAGCCGAGGCCCCGGCCGCGCTCGGACGGCACCACGGCCACGGAACGGATTTCCCCCAGGCCGGCCCAACAGATGTGCAGGGCCGCGATGCCCAGGATCGGCCCGGCGTCCTCCCGGAAGACATAGTAATCCCGCAACTGGCCGTAGAGATCGGCCAGGGTCCGGGGCAAGAGCCCCCCATCCTGGGAGAACTCCACCAGAAAGCGGCGGATTTCCGGGACTTCTTGAATCCTGGCTTTGCGAATCATTTTAAGGCCACAGGGTTACGGAAAGATTAGGCATACGTTATACTTTAAGATTATATCATCAACTCAAAGGTAAAACCATATGTCCGTCATCGCACAAGATCACTATGTCCGTCTGGAATACCGCCTATGGCTGGATTCCGGGGAACAACTCCGGGGCACCCCGGAGGCGCCGGCCGTCCTCACTTTTGTGGCCGGCTACAATGAACTCATGCCGGGGCTGGAGCGGCGCCTCCGGGGGCTTCGGGAGCAGGACGCGGTGGAGTTCACCGTGCCCGCGGCCGAGGCCTTCGGGGACTACGATCCCAGCTTGGTCCAGTCCTGGAGCCGCAAGGTCTTTCCGCCGGGGATGGAGATCAAGCCGGGCCAAAAAGTGGTCCCGGCCAACCTGCCGTTTCCGCCGGAATACCCCCTGACCGTCAAGGAAGTCAAGGAAGACGGCGTGATTCTGGATATGAACCATCCCTTTTCCGGCCATGACCTGCGTTACCAGGTGAAGGTCATGGAGGTGCGCCCGGCCACCCCGGAGGAATTGGAGCCGTTAAAGGAGTGTAAGTCCTGCTCGGAGGAGATGAGCTGCGGGGGTTGAGAGGATAGAATACCTCACGCCAGGACGCCAAGGCGCCAAGAAAACCGGAGGGTGCGCCGCTTCCGGAAGAAACTCATGCCATAAAAAAGGGGAGGGGGACCAGAGGTCCGCCTCCCCTTTTCAGACTGTTAGCAGCCGCGGCGCTTAGGTTTCGGTTACCGTGATGGCGCCCGAGGGGCAGACCTCGATGCAGCTCTCGCAGCCCAGGCATTCATCTTCGTTCACCGGGTCCGCTTTGTCGCCCTTCATTTCGAAGACGCCCACGGGGCACACATTAACACACTCTTCGTCGCCGGTACATTTGTCAGTATCCACTTCCACCCGCCATGCCATGTACAATTACCTCCCTTAGAATATCGCACCTATAATCACAATATATCAAAAAACAATTATTCCGAAAACAGGGAAATATTTTTTAGGGACTGCACATAGGGCCGGAGGCAGAACCGGAAATTAAGAGGGGAGGGGAGCGTGATTCCGGAGGCTAAAGGCGGACCCGGTCAGGGGTATCGATCTCAGGGCGCGGCGCGGTGGCGTCCAGGTCCGCGTCGCCGCGGTATTCCCGGGCCCGGCGGACCAGGGCCGCGGCCCACTCGGGGCAGCCCAGGGCGTGGATATGGGTATAGGTGGCCAGGACGTTGCGGAAGAGGAGACCTTCCCGCCGCCCGCCGATACCGGTGCCCCTGCTGACCGTGAAGGCCATGGGGGCTTCGGGGGCCGGGTCGGGCATGATTTGGGAATAGTGAAATTCATGGCCCTTGAGCACCGTGCCCCGAGGGAAGTAGGGGTTGTCCCGGGCCACTTCCAGGATGGTGTAGCCGTGTCCCTGGGGTTTCTTGCCCATGACAAAGTCATACGGGAATATCCCCACCATCGGGAACTTTTCACTCCTGACCTGAATATTATCCCCCAGATACATGAGGCCGCCGCACTCCGCATAGATGGGCATGCCGGCTTGGGCTGCGGCCTTGACGGAATTGCGGAAGCTGAGGTTCTCGGCCAAAGCTGCCGCGTGGGTCTCGGGAAAGCCGCCGCCGATATAGAGGGCGTCCAGATGCGGCGGTAGCGCCGGGTCGTCCAGGGCGCTGATCTCCAGCACCGCGGCCCCCGCTTCCCGCAGGGCCTCCAGGTTTTCGGGATAGTAGAACTGAAAGGCCGAATCCCGGATAACGCCGATA
>JBAZKX010000456.1:0-2815 GCA_041650575.1 Desulfobaccales bacterium | reverse complement strand
TCTTCACCTGTAGAGATTGCCGATAAGAATTGACGGTAAGATGGGGGGTAAATAATGCCCCCCAACCCTGCCGATCCGCATAAAATTAAGGGGCCGGCGAGCCGTGCCCCTTTTGCTTTCCTTATGTATGGACCGTCGGTCCCTGGCCCCTTCCCCCAACTTCTTTAATCACTTCCCCCCAAATCTCCGTTTCGCCATCTCCGCTGCCATGGTGATCGCAGCTTTGAGGGAATCCGGGACGGCCCGGCCGCTGCCGGCCAGATTGTAGGCGGTGCCGTGGTCCACACTGGTGCGGATGATGGGCAGGCCTAACGTCACGTTCACCCCGTCGATGAAGTGCAGCAGTTTCAGGGGGATGAGCCCCTGGTCGTGGTACATGCAGATGATGGCGGCAAACTCCCCGTTTTTGTGACGCCAGAACAGGGTATCCGCCGGGAAGGGGCCTTCCACCGCCAGGCCCGCGGCCTGGGCCTCTTTGACCGCGGGGATGATAATGTCGGCTTCTTCGTGGCCGAACATGCCGTCTTCGCTGGCGTGGGGATTGAGGGCCGCCACCCCCAGGGGCACACCGGCCAGCCCGAAGTCCCGGTCCAGGGCCCGGCTGGTGAGATGAAAGAGCCGCACCAGGCCCTCCTGGGTGATGCGCTTGGGCACTTCTGATAATGCGCAGTGGATGGTGACCAGGACTACCCGGAAGTCGCCCCCGGCCAGCATCATGGCAAACTCGGGGGTCCTGGTTTTCTCCGCCAAAAGCTCGGTGTGGCCGGGATAGTGGTAACCCGAGAGTTTCATGGAAACCTTGCTTATGGGCGCGGTGACCAGGCCCGAGACCTTTTGCAACTGGGCCAGATCAATGGCGGCCAGGATATAGCTCACCATGGCCGCGCCGGAGGCCGGGGTGGGGCGGCCGTATTCCAGGTCCTTGGGGCTCAACTGGGACAGGGCCATGAGGTCCAGGGTCCCCGACTGATAGCGCCCCGCGCCCGGGCGGTCCGCCAGGTTGAGGGTGAGATGCGGGTCCAGGGCCAGGCGGGCCCGTTCCAGGGCGCTAAGGTCGCCGATGATCAGCGGCCGGCAGATTTGGTAAATCCGGGCGTCCGCCAGGGCCTTGATGATAATCTCGGGCCCCACGCCCACCGGGTCGCCCATGGTAATCGCCAAAATAGGTCTTGAGGGCATAATATTATGGCCGTCCTTCCACAGAAATGCGGCGCACCTGGGTGCGCACCTTACCCCCTTCCAGGGTAACTTTGAGGTAGTGATAAAAGTAGTGTTCGGGATCGGTGCCGTATAAGGGGGCTCCGGCCCCGGCGGTGATGGTGTAGGGCACCCCGTCCCAGGTGCCGTCAAAGTAGCCGTGGATATGGCCGGCAAAGATCCGGGTCACCCGGTAGCGGCTAAAGAGTTCCAGCAGCCGGGCTCCCGCCGCCTCCGGCAGGCAGTGGGGCTTTTTCCCTTCCCTGGGGTCAAAGAGCGGGATATGCAGGAATACCAGGCGGGTCTGATACGCCTGGGATTTGGTCAGCTCCGCCTCCAGCCAGCCCCAATCCGGCTCGCCGTCGGGCTCCACGTCATTGATGACGATGAAATAGTTGTCCTTGATCTGAAAGGCATAGTGGTCGGGGCCGAAAATCCCGCGATACAACGCCGAGTTGCGCGCCTGATCCAGGTCATGGTTGCCGATCACCGTCAGCAGGGGCAGGCGCAGGTGGCGGCGGACTCGGCTCAGGAAGTCGGCGAAGGTCTCCGGACTGCCGCTCTCCACCAAATCGCCCACGTCGATGGCAAAGGCCAGGCCAGGCTCCTGGTCCAGACTCTTGAGCACCGCCTCAAAGACCGCAGGATTGCTGCGGTTGTCCCCCAGGACCGCAAAGGTCAGGGCTTCCCCGGCGGGAACCTTGATCCGTTCCAGATTGCTCCGGTTCCAATCCCCGGCCGGCAAGGCCCCGGCGTCGGCCGCCAGGCCGGCTCCGGCCCAGGCCAGGAGGCCGCAGATCATCAGGCAGACCTTAAAAATGGAGAGTTTCCGGTCCCTTGCCAACCTCATCTTTTCCGTCCTCCTGGTTTAACCTCGCCTCGATACCCCGGCTCCGGCTTAACTTTTTCCATGCAATCCTCCGGCCAGGTATGCCACAATAGCTATTAGCAAATATGACGGGAGATGGGGGCCGTGTCAATGACAGAACAGGCGAAAGCGCGGTTGGCGGAGAGCAAGCTGGGATTCATCGGGGTTGGCAGCATGGGCGGGGCCATCATCCGGGGCCTGCTGGCCGGGGGCCGGGTGGCCCGGGAGAACCTGGTCTATTATGACCCGGACCCGGTCCGGCAGGCCCAGATGGATGAATTGGGGGTGGAGGCCGCGCTGGACACCCTGGAGGTGATGCACGCCCCGGTGGTGCTGCTGGCGGTCAAGCCCCAGGTGATGCCCGCGGTGCTGGCCGGCCTCAAGGAGTTCGCCCGGCCCTGGCACCTGATAATTTCCATTGCCGCGGGGGTCCCCTTGCAGGCCCTGGAAGCGGCCTGGCCCGAATCCCGGGTGATCCGGGTCATGCCCAACACCCCCACCCTGGTGGGGGCCGGGATGGCGGCCCTGGCCCCGGGGCGCGGCGCCACTTCGGAAGACCTGGCCCTGGGCCTTGAACTCTTTGGGGCCGTGGGTCAGGCCGTGCTGATCGAAGAGCGGCTGCTGGATGCGGTCACCGGCTTGAGCGGCAGCGGCCCGGCCTTTGTGGCCGTCTTCATCGAGTCCCTGGCCGACGGCGGCGTCAAAATGGGCCTGCCCCGCCCCCTGGCCCTGACCCTGGCCACCCAGACC
>JBAZKX010000455.1:0-2824 GCA_041650575.1 Desulfobaccales bacterium | reverse complement strand
CGCGTCATTTTCAGAGTCGAGGGGCCTTTTAGGAGCAATTAACAGTTAGCGGTTAGCAGTTAGCAGGGAGTGGGAAACGGCAAGATCAATTGCCCAAGGGCTGACCGATTCCCCCTCCCCCCAACCCCCTCCCACGAGGGGAGGGGGAGTATGAAGGTCCTGGGTTTATGAAAGGAATTTTTAAGACACGACACCAGCTTAGAGTTTGCTGTTAGGAGACATCATGGGGCTGAAGGATTTTTTCGGGAGGCTGTTCAAAGACACCTTGAGGCCGGAAAGGCGAGAGTTGTCGGCAGTCAGCCTGGCAGAACGCTGGAGCAGTTACCCCAGCGTGGGACTGACCCCCAACCGGCTGGCGGAAATCTTCCGGGAGGCGGATCAAGGCAATATTTATCGCCAGATGGAGCTGTTCGAAGAGATGGAGGAAAAGGACGCCCATCTGACGGCGATTCTCCAAACCCGGAAAATGGCGGTCCTGGGCAAGGATTACGAAGTGCTGCCCTATGCCAAGACCCCGGAGGATGAGCGGATTGCGGAACTGGTGGGGAAGATGGTCTATGCCATCCCCAACCTGGAGGAGGCCTGCCTGGACCTCCTGGACGCCATCGGCAAGGGGTTTGCCCTGAGCGAGATCATCTGGGAGGTGTCAGAGGGCCAGGCCGGGGTTGAGGGACTGAGATGGATTCCCCAGAAAAAAGTGACGTTTGACGAGCAACAGCAGCCTCGCCTCCTGACTGCCGAAGCCCGCTGGCAGGGGGCGGCGCCGCCCTCCTGGAAGGTCATCTATCACCGCTACAAGGCCAGGAGCGGCTGCGCCACCCGGGCGGGAGTCCTCCGGGTAGTGGGTTGGATGTACCTGCTCAAAAATTTTGCCTTGAAGGATTGGGCGGCGTTCAACGAGGTCTTCGGCATGCCCCTGCGGTTGGGCAAATATGATACCACCGCGTCCCCGGCGGACCGCGACGCCCTGGTGCAGGCCATCCGCAATCTGGGATCGGATGCCGCGGGGGTGATCAGCAAGAGCACCGAGATCGAGTTTGTGGAAGCCACCTCCCGGTCCGCCGGCGTCAATCCCTACCAACTCATGGCGGAATTTTGCAACCGGGAAATGTCCAAAGCGGTCCTGGGCCAAACCCTGACCACGGATACCGAGGGTCAACGGGGACTTACGCCGCGGCCACGGTGCACGGTCAGGTGCGCCGGGATCTGGTGGAGGCCGACGCCCAGGCCCTGGCTGCCACCCTGAGGGAACAGTTGCTGCGTCCCCTGGTGGGATTCAATTTCGGCTGGGATAAATCCGTCCCCTGGTTCCGCTTCAGGTTTGAGGAGGAAGAAGACCTCAAGACGCTGTCGGAGGTCTATCGCAACCTGGCGGCGATGGGGGTGCCCCTGAGCATGGAGCACGTGGCGGAGCGGTTCGGCTTGCCGTTGCCGGCAGACAAAGGACAGCGCAGCTAATCGCGGGTGCGGGAACTGAGGGACGCAGACATTGGAACAACCACGGAGTGAGGAAGGATGACGATGACGCCGGATGAAATGAGCCGGAACCGGACCGCCCTGCCGGAGTGGATCAGGATGTTGCCCCTGGGCCGGGTGG
The DNA here is from genome assembly GCA_041650575.1 of Desulfobaccales bacterium. Taxonomy (GTDB): domain Bacteria; phylum Desulfobacterota; class Desulfobaccia; order Desulfobaccales; family 0-14-0-80-60-11; genus 0-14-0-80-60-11. The sequence goes on along the minus strand of JBAZKX010000455.1, from coordinate 1,227 downwards.
AGTTGGCGGACCACCGGGAACCGTTTGTCGTGGATGAAGCGTCCTTAGCATCCATGGCGGCGGAGTTTCGCTCCCGGGGCGTCGACCTGGTGATCGACTACGAGCATCAATCCCTGCAAGGGGAACGGGCTCCGGCGGCAGGCTGGATCAAGAGCCTGGAGGCCAGGGGCGACGGCCTCTGGGCCCGGGTGGATTGGACCCGGCAGGCCCAGGATTACCTGCTGAAGCGGGAATATCGCTACTTCTCTCCCGTCTTGCGGCTGGACCCGGAAACCAGGAAACCCATCGCCCTGATGCACGTGGGCCTGACCAACGTGCCGGCCATCAAACATCTGCCGCCCCTGGTGGCCAGGTGGGGGGGCGAACCTGCCAACCTAAGACCGGCGAAGCCGGATGAAGCGACGGTGCGGGCTCAGGCGTTAGAGCTGGATTCAGGAAAGGAGAAGGCAACCATGGTGGAACAACTGAAACGACTGATGGGGTTGAAGCCCGAGGAGGAAGCCGGCGCGGTGTGCGGCAAGGCGCTGGAAGCGTTCCGGGACCTGGCGGCGACTCTTTCGATGCCGCCCGAAGTTTCCGTGGCCCAGTTGAAAGGGGCGATGGAGGCTTTGAAAGCCGGGGCGGCGCGCTTAACCGAGGCCGAAGCCGAATTGCAGGCCCTCAAGGCCAGTCTGGCGGCCGTGACAGCCGACCGGGCGGTGGAAGAAGCCTTGAAGGCCGGCAAGGTCAGTCCGGCCCAACGGGACTGGGCCCTGGAATATTACCGCCGGGATCCGGAGGGCTTCCAGACCTTTGTGGCCCGGGCTCCAAAACTGGTGCCCACAGGAGAGGAATTGCATCTCCTCAAGGAAGACCGCCAGGCTGAAAGGGGCATGCTCCCGGAGGATCTGGCGATTTGCCGGTCCCTAAAAGTTTCAGCGGAGGCGTACCTGGCGGCTAAGGCCCAGACCGGCGCATCGACGCGCTAAAGGGAAGTTCGAGGTCAGAAACCAATACAAGCGGAGGTAGAAGGATATGTCAGCTTTAACGCGTGACCGGGCTACGCCATACCGGGAAGGTATCGAGGTGGAATACCCGGTGGCAGCGAACACCAAAATTTACGCCGGCTCCCTGGTATGCGTCAATGCCGCGGGCTTTGCCACACCGGCGGCGGACACCATCGGCTTCCGGTTCATCGGGGTGGCCATGGAGCAGGTGGACAACAGCAGCGGCAGTGACGGCGCCGCG
>JBAZKX010000454.1:0-2833 GCA_041650575.1 Desulfobaccales bacterium | reverse complement strand
CCGCGCCGCCGTCCGGAAGACGCCGCTTATCGGGGCGGGAAAGGCCAGGAAACCAGGGTCGCCGTGTTGCTTAATCGAAATCTGACCTCCGCAGGACTCTATCCGGCGTCGCCGCCCCCTGCGGCCAAACGCCTCGGGGTGCTGCATCTCCTGACTACCCTGCCGGTGGGCGGGGCCGAAGACCTGGTGGCGGCCATCGTCCGGGGACTCGACCCGGAGCGCTTCGAGGTGGCGGTGGCCACCCTCGGCCCGCCCGGCGCGGTGGGCGCGGAACTCCGGGCCCAGGGCTACGAGGTGGTCAGTTTGGGACTGGATATCAAGCACACCGCGGGCCTGCGGGTGGTGACCGCGGTGCGGGGCCTGCTGAAAGCCCGGCGTCCGGATCTCCTCCACACCCACCTCTATCACCCTAACCTCTATGGCCGCCTGGCGGCACTGGGCTTGGGGTTGCCCGGGGTGGTGGCCGCAGTGCACAATTCCTACCCCCGGGTCAAGTTCCACCGGCGGGTGTGGAACTTTCTGCTGGGGTGGGTTTCGGACCGGGTCCTGGTGGGAAGCCCCCAGGTGTGGCAGGACGTGCGCCGCTACGATGGCGTGCCCGCCTCCCGCCTGCTGCTCATGCCCTACGGCATCCCCTTGGACGAACTGAACACCCCCTTGAGCCGGGAAGCCGCCCGGGCGCGCCTGGGGGCGTCCGGCTTGGTGGTGGGCGCGGTGGGCCGCCTGGAAGAGCAGAAAGGCCATGCCTTTCTCCTGGCCGCCCTGCCTCAGGTGCGCCGGGAAATCCCTGACCTGACGGTGCTGCTGGTGGGGGACGGGCGCCTTCGGGAGGAACTGAGCCGCCAGGCCGCTGATCTGGGTCTCCTGGACACGGTGCGCTTTTTGGGCACCCGCCGGGATTTGCCCGAGATCTTCCGGGCCTTGGACCTGTTCGTGCAACCTTCCCTGTGGGAGGGCCTGCCTCTCGCCTTGCTCAAGGCCATGGGCGCCGGCCTGCCGGTGGTGGCCACCCGGGTGAGCGGCTCTATCGACGTGATTGTGGACGGCGTCAACGGCCGGCTGGTGGCCCCCGCCGACCCCGAGGCCCTGGCCGGAGCCCTTCTGGATCTGGCCCGCCGCCCGGAAGAACGGCGGCGCTTGCAAGGCGCGGCCCGGCGCACCGTGGCAGAGAAGTATTCCCTGGAAGCCATGCTGCAGCGGCTCGAGGCCTTGTACCTGGAACTCTGGCGCCGGGGGCGGCATTGCCCCCGTCAAATAACCTAAGGAACTCCATGCCCGCTAAAGCCTCCCACATATCTTTTGCTATCCTGCATACCGAGGCTTCCCTGGGCTGGGGCGGGCAGGAGCGGCGCATCCTGGTGGAGGCGCTGGCCATGCAGCGGCGGGGCCACCGGCTGGCCTTGGCCTGCGATCCCCGGGGCGAGCTGTACCGGCGCGTCCGGCAGGAGGGCCTCCCGGTGACGCCCCTCAGGTTCGGCGGCCGCCATAATTTAACAGCCTGGCTCAAGCTGCGCCGGCTCCTGGCCACCGGCGACGTTGACATCCTGAACACCCATAGTTCCCTGGATTCCTGGGTGGGCGCCCTGGCTTGGCGGAGCCTGAGCCCCCGGCCCCTGTTGCTGCGTACCCGGCATCTGTCCACCCGGGTGCGGGACAACTGGCCCACTCGCTGGCTCTACCAGGCCCCGGCGGCCATCATCACCACCGGCCAGGTCACCCGGGAATTGCTCATGCAGCGCCTGGGGGTACCGGCCCGGCGGATCTTTTCCATCCCCACCGGGGTTGACCTCTCCGAGTTCGTCCCCCAGGAGAAAAGCCGGGAGCTGTTGACCCAGCTAAAGATTCCCTCGGATGCCTTCATCTTCGGCAGCGTGGCGGTGCTGCGCTCCTGGAAGGGCCACCTCTATCTCCTGGAGGCCTTCCATCAACTTCTGGAAAGCGGGTCCCGGGCCTTTCTCCTCCTGGTGGGGGAAGGTCCTTACCGGGTGGTGATCGAAGCCAAGATCGCCCAATTGGGTTTGCAGCCCTGGGTGCGTCTGGCGGGGTATCGGGATCAGGTGGCCCCGTGGTTTGCCCTGATGGACGTGGTGGTCCTGGCTTCCTATGCCAACGAAGGGGTGCCCCAGTCTCTCCTCCAGGCCCAGGCCATGGCCCGGCCGGTGATCGGCACCACGGTGGGCGGCATTCCCGAAGTGGTGCTGGAGGGTGACACCGGCCTGGTGGCGCCTCCCCGGGATGCGGCGGCCCTGGCCCGGGCCATGGGCCGGCTCAGGCGCGATGCCGATGAGCGCCGGGAGTTGGGGCAGCGGGGGCGGCAGTTGGTGATCGAGCGCTTTTCCCTGGAACAGATGGCCGCGGAACTGGAGGCGGTGTACCACGCATTGTCCGGCAGGGGAGGGGAGGGGGAGTCATGAGATCTAGCTCGAAAATCCGGCCCCGGTTCATCATCCCGACTCTCAACTCGCAATCAGCCGCCGCGCCGCCATTATGAACTTCTATCTGGAATACCACTGGCTCTACCTGGCCCTGGCCAGCCTGGTGGTTCTCTGGGGCGTCTCCCTGCTGGCGGTGCGCCTCTGGACCCGGCGCCAGGTGATTAAAGCCCTGATGGCCGAAGAGGAGCAGGAAGCCATCAGGATTGTCCTGCCGGACCATCGCCCCGAAGACCGGGCGGCCCTGGAACTTATCCGCAGCTACCGCAAGCGCTATCTGCTGAAGTTGTGGCCGGGCACCGAGATCTCCTTCAAGGCCATCAACGAGCTGTCCCAGGAGCTCATCAGGGAGATCGCCGGGATCTACTATCCCGACGAAGAGCGCCCGGAATTCAAGGCCT
>JBAZKX010000453.1:0-2846 GCA_041650575.1 Desulfobaccales bacterium | reverse complement strand
GGCCAGCCGGGAGTTGGCCCCCCAGGCGGAGTTTCTCGGGATCGGGGGCGAGGAGATGGCCGCGCAGGGGGTCCGCGTCCTGTGGCCGGCTTCGGATCTGGCGGTGGTGGGCCTCCTGGAAGTGGTGCATCACCTGCCGTCCATCTGGCGGGCGCTGACCGCCATTGGCCGGGCCTTGAAAACCCAGCGCCCCGATCTGGTCATCCTGGTGGATTTTCCCGACTTCAATTTTTGGGTGGCCCGCCTGGCCAAATACTACGGCGTGCCGGTGCTCTACTACATCAGCCCCCAGGTCTGGGCCTGGCGCACCTACCGGGTGCGCACCATTGCCCGCCTCACCGACCGCATGGTGGTGATCTTTCCTTTTGAGGCCGACTTCTACCGGCAGCGGGGGGTGGCCGTTTCGTACGTCGGCCATCCCTTCCGGGAAACCCTGCCGCCTCTGCCGGACCGGCGCACTTTCCTGGCTAGGCAGGGCCTGGACCCGGACCGCCTCACCATCGCCCTCCTCCCCGGCAGCCGTGGCAGCGAGATCGAGCGGCACCTGCCCATTATCCTTGAGGCCGCGCATCTTATCCAGCAAAGCATCCCCGAAACCCAGTTCCTCCTGCCCCTGGCTTCCACCGCGCCGGCGGAGTTAGTCGAGAAGCTAGTGGATGAGTTTTGGGAGCGAGGGCCGGCGGCCCAGGCGTTGCAGCCCGGGGCAGAGCCTGGCCTTCGCCCTCAAAACAACCCTTGCCTCAAGATCATCCCCGGCCAGGCCTACCAGGCGATGGGCGCGGCGCACGTGGCAGTGGTGGCGTCGGGCACGGCCACAGTGGAGGCGGCCCTGGCCGCGGCGCCCACGGTCATTGTCTATCGGGTGGCGCCTTTCACCTTTGCGGTGGGCCGCCGGCTCATCAAGGTGGAGCACGTGGGCATGGCCAATCTCCTGGCCGGCGAGCGCATGTTTCCGGAGCTCATCCAGGATGATTTCACCCCGGCGAATCTGGCCCGGGAGGTTTTAAACCTCATTGCGGACCCGGAACGCCTGGCCGCGGTGCGCCGGGGGTTGGCCCGGGTGATCAGCCGCCTGGGAGGGCCGGGGGCCTCCCGGCGGGCCGCGCAGGTGGCCTGGGAGTTATTGAGAAGCAGGGGAGGGGCCCGGGGGTGATGAGATAGCCGCCGCCCCAGCCCCGGCAAAATCATCGTGGGCAAAGCCGACAGCTATTATAATGCGCTTGACAGGGAGAAATATTCTGGTAAACATAAACCAGTTTAGCATGTCAGAATGAAAGCAGGGCCAAAAGTCCTGGATCAAATCGGACGGGGATGCTAAGACCTCGCCGATTTTTTTTGCCTGACTGCTGGCGACCTGCTTTTTTGGCGGGAAATTTGTGGTAGGATTTTTGGAGGTTTTTGAGCAATGAAGGAAACGGGTAGGGTTAAATGGTTTAACGATTCCAAGGGGTTTGGCTTTATCTCCCGGGAAAATGGTCCGGACGTGTTCGTGCACCACAGCGCCATCGTGGGCGACGGTTTCCGCTCTCTGGCCGAAGACCAGGAAGTGGAGTTTGAGGTAGTCCAGGGGCCCAAGGGGGCTCAGGCCCAGAGTGTGGTAAAACTCTAGGCTTTAGAGCGGTAAAGCCTGACGTGAGAACTCCGGTGGTCTCAGGACCATCGGAGTTCTGTCGTTTGGGGGCCGTTCGGAACCCCCTCTAGCGGGTCAGCCAGCGGCGATTGCGCACCGTCAGGCAGGCATACGGATAGATCCACTGGAGCAGGAAGAAGGCATAGTACGCATAGATGACGCCATAGATGAACTCGAGGTCCCGCTCCAGCCAGAGATAGTAGATCAGGTTGGCCAGGGAGATCAGGCCCAGGAGGGCCAGGAGTTTGACCAGGATCAGGGGATAGACCGCCATCGAAGCCACCAGCAGCCCCAAACAGAGCAGTGTCAAGGGGTACTCCAGTTGGGCTAAAAAGAACTCCACGATGGGCAGCACCCGGTATTTATCCCGGTAGCGGGTGAAGAGATACCCCAACTGGACGCAGGATTCCCGCACGTTGCCCCGTTCCCACCTCAGATACATTTTGCAGACCCCGGCATAGGTCTCCGGCACCAGGGTGTACACCCGGGCGCTGCGCTGATAATAGGTATAGTGGCCCCGGCGCAGGATAAAATTGGTCAAAGCCCGGTCTTCGCTGTGGTGGCAGGGCGCCCCAAAAAAAGTTTGACGCCGCCAGGCCGTGAGGATCGGCAGGAGCGCAGTGCGCCGATACGCGGAGAGCGACCCCGGGGTGCAGACCACCGTCCGGTACACCGATTGCGAGGCCCGAAGATAATCCAGGTTGACGAAGCGCACCCCCTGCATTTTGCCCATAAGACTGCCGTGGCGGTTATGGACCTTGACGTTCCCCGCCACCGCGGCGATGCGGGCCTCGTGCATCAGCGGCGCCACCAGGTGGCGCAGGGCATCCGGGGCGATGAGGCTGTCGGAATCGATGGTGACGAGGATCTCCCCCCGGCCCTGCCGGAACCCGGCGTAGAGCGCCTCTTTTTTGCCGCGGTTGGCGGCAAAGCGCCGCGGCCGGACCAGGTGCGGGAAGCGCCGCCGGGCCCGCTGGATATAAAGCCAGGTGTCATCTCGGGAGCCGTCGTCGATACAGACGATTTCCAGCCGGTCCGCGGGGTAATCCGCGGCCGCCACCGCGGCGATGGCTTTCTCCACCATAGCCCCTTCGTTATACGCGGGGATAATGACGGTAAGGCTGGGCATGGGGCCATCGGCCAGGGGATAGGGCTTATAGCGGGCCCAGAGAAGGGTGCGGCCCCCCTGAAAGAGGAGCATTGCCAGGGTGTAGGC
>JBAZKX010000452.1:0-2846 GCA_041650575.1 Desulfobaccales bacterium | reverse complement strand
TGCGGTTCCCCAATCCTTTCAGACCGGGTACTACTAGCGGTTCAAGCCCAGGTAAGGTTCTTCGCGTAGCGTCGAATTAAACCACATGCTCCACCGCTTGTGCGGGCCCCCGTCAATTCCTTTGAGTTTTAACCTTGCGGCCGTACTCCCCAGGCGGATAACTTAATGCGTTAGCGTCGGCACAGGAGGGGTCGATACCTCCCACACCTAGTTATCATCGTTTACGGCTAGGATTACCAGGGTATCTAATCCTGTTTACTCCCCTAGCTTTCGCGTCTCAGCGTCAGTGGAGGCCCAGGCATCTGCTTACGCCGTTGGTGTTCCTCCTGATATCTGAACATTTCACCGTTACACCAGGAATTCCGATGCCCCCTACCTCACTCTAGACGCCCAGTCTCCGTCGACCGCTCCCGGTTGAGCCGGGAGATTTCACGACGGACTTAGGCACCCGCCTACACGCGCTTTACGCCTAGTGATTCCGAGTAACGCTCGCCCCATATGTCTTACCGCGGCTGCTGGCACATATTTAGCCGGGGCTTATTCCCAAAGTACCGTCAACTGCTTGCGCAGGTTCGTCCCCTGGAAAAGAGGTTTACGACCCGAAGGCCTTCGTCCCTCACGCAGCGTTGCTGGATCAGGGTTTCCCCCATTGTCCAAAATTCCCCACTGCTGCCTCCCGTAGGAGTGAGGCCCGTGTCTCAGTGCCTCCGTGCCCGTTCGCCCTTTCAGGCCGGGTACCCGTCATAGCCTTGGTGGGCCGTTACCTCACCAACTAGCTGATAGGCCGCAAGGTCATCCTGGGATGGCCGAAACCTTTCATTGTCCGACGATGCCGCCAGACAATCGTATGGGGTATTAGCCTACCTTTCGGCAAGTTATTCCCCGTCCCAGGGCAGATTCCTTACGTGTTACTCACTCGTCTGCCACTAAAATTCCATTGATATAATCTCAGGAATTCCCGTTCGACTTGCATGTGTTATGCACGCTGCCAGCGTTAACTCTGAGCCAGGATCAAACTCTCCATTTAAATCTATTCGTTTCCCGCCCTTTCGGACGGTCCAGCGAAATCGTCTAAATGGACAGTGATGGTTCTTGCGAACCACACACCTATTTTGATTCCCTATTCCCTCTCACTCTTTCGAGTGAACAGGGCGCCCATTCGCTCGCAAAACCCGATTTTCAAAGAGCAAAATCCCCCTTCTGCTTTCCAGCTTCCAACCACTGGAAGCAAGGTGTGGGATCAACCCACTTCGAGGCTAACCTTCAACCTCGTCGTAATGAAATTGTATCACACATGTCGCGCGGATGTCAAGTCCTTTTTTCTCGACGGAGAATCGCGGTTTTGCTCCGCACTTTCTCCACGCTCGCGCGTGTGCTTGCGCACCGCGGTCGCACTCACGCGGCGGTCTCGGCGGGTTTCTCGAACGCCGTTGCGTCCGAGGGCCGACACCTTCGCTTTTTCAAGGGCCCTGCAACGTCAACGACATCATACACAAATATGGACGCCCGCGCACATGGGCGACTTCAATCGGTATGAGCTCTGTCAAGGATGCCTGCGGCGCTAGCGTCCTCGCGCTGGCGGCGGAGTGATGTCCGCCCATCGGATCAGGCTCAACGCGCCGAGGTCGCTGCCCGGAACGACGAGGAGTTGGGGCACGGCCTCACGCATCGCGTGGATGATGTGCAGCGAGCTCCAGTAGTCCTCGATGTCGCCCATCATGCCCTTCACCGGCAGAGCGAGGTCTAGGTAGTTGTCGACGACGAAGCACGCCCCTCCCGTGAGGAGCACGGGCCCCCGATCCATATTCATCCAGGCCCCCATGTTCCCCGGAGTCCGCCCGGGAAGGCTCACGAGGAAAAGTGTGCCGTCGTCGAAGAGATCCACGGCATTCTCAAAGGCGGCGAGCGCCGGGGCGTTGTGCAGGTCTATGAGCCGCAGGCGTCCAGTGCCCTCGAGTCCCGCGATCCCCGGGGGGCATGGGCGGTCCCTGCCTTCCCGCGCGGAGCACGACTCCCACTCCCTGCGGGACACGACGACGGTGGCCGAGGAGAACTCCATGACCATGCCCACCGTCTCGTGGTCGAGCCTCGACAGGATCACCCAGCGGACGTCCCGCGCCTCGACCCCCGCGGCCTTGAGCTGACTGACGACATCGCGTCCCTTCCTCTGCCTATAGAGGAAGGCGTAAGGCGAGACCTTGTCCAGCAGGCTCTCGGGGCGGCCCTCCTCCGGGCCGAGCCCCGTATCGAAGAGCACGGGGCCCTGTTTGGGATGGCGGATCAGGAAGGCCGGGACGTCCAAGCGGACCTTTGCATGGTAGCTCTTCAAGGACGACACGGCCTCCCCTCGGGTCCGGGCCGTGCCGGTCCGGAAGGCCTCCAGCGTGAGCCCGGACACCTTCCGGCCGGAGATCATGGAGAGCGCGAAGGTGTGCGGGATAAGCCGTATGCCGGCGGGCGCCGGTGGCGGCTTGACGAGATAGGGGTCCCGCTGGGGAAGCTCCGGAAGACAGGCGCACAGGGATGCGGCCAGGAAAAGCGGGGCTAGTATGCGAACGGCGGTCATGTTCACCGAATTCCAATTATTTCCAAAGGACTGGCCCCGGGGCCAGTCGGTCAAGATTCCCGTCCGATTCCGCCCGATGCTGTCGCGAATCCGCGGATTCTCCCGCTTTTTCATCCCCGCGCAAACCGGCGATCTCAGGACCCCTCTTCAAAAGCCGCAGTCGTCCGCAGTATACGAAATGCTGGGGGAGTCGGAGAAAGCGGGGGTGAGGCACGAGTTCAATATGCTAGTGCAACACTTTGCGGTTTTGAAGACCTGCGATAGGATATGCAGGCATGGG
>JBAZKX010000451.1:0-2849 GCA_041650575.1 Desulfobaccales bacterium | reverse complement strand
TGCTCCGCCAGCCCAGTCGCATTCCGCACGTTGGCCACCATCTGTGCCGCCTGGGTCGAACTGGCCTTCAATTCCACCTGGCTGGCTGTGATATTATCCGACCGCAGGTAGAGCAGGACGGCGCAAACCACACTCACCAATCCACAGCCAACACCCACCGGGTGTTTTTTAATCAGCGCAATCAGATCAGCGGTGTTCATGTTATTTCCCGGCCTTTATGTTGAGCGAAATGTCGAAGAGCATATAGGCGCCGCCCGTGCTGCGATCCAGGCGCTTGAGTTCAATCGGATCGAATATTTTACCCAGCTTCGGGTCGGCCCGGAGCATATCGACATAGCTTGAGGCAATGCCACTGGCCTGATCAGGACTGCCGGCCACCCGGCCCCGGAGCAGAAAGATCGATGACTTGGGATCAATGGCCTGCGTCTTGGGGTCGGTGTTCAGGCGGGTCTCGACAAAATCAATGGAGATGTCCTTTGGCAGCGTCTCGGCCAGCAGGCTGATGAACTCCGCCGGGGTGACCGGCACCTTGATGAAGGCGGCCGCCTCGTTGAGCTTTTTCTCCTCCACCTGGAACTGCGCGATGAGCCGGAGCGCCTCTGCATTCTGCTTATTGTTGCTGTCAATCTGCCGCTGTGCCTCGGCCTTTTGTTCCTTCAGATTGTAATTGGTGTATTCACGCTGACCCAGCCAAAGCAGCATGCCCAAGGCCACGACCCCGGCGGCGGTGTTGATGAAGAAGGTGGTGCGCACCACCTTGGTGTCCGGCAACCGGTCAAAGTTGCGGAAGTTGGTGTGCCAGAGCGGAGCCGCTACAGGCTGGGCGTCACTTTTTTTCGTCAGGGACAGCATTTTGGTGGGAAGCCAGCAGTGAAAAGAGTCCGAACCAACGTTCCTCGGGTTGGCCCAACGTGACACCCTCGGCCAGCTTGATGTTTAATGATTCAAGCCAAGGGGTTAGCTCCATTTTGAGCGGGGCCACGCCAAGGGCGCCCGCCATCGTGGTGCTCAGCCATGTCAGGCTGGTGGGCAGCTGGGTGCAGAAAACATTGCCGATCGACTGGCCGGTCTGCACCTCGTAAAATCCGATGGATGATTGGAGTTCTTTCAGCAGCTTCTTGACGAGGGTCCCGCCCATGCTCGTGAAATCAAAGGTGTTGGAGTAAAACAGCTTTTTGGCCGATTCCTCGTCCTTGAGGCCGAGCTCCTTCTGCACCACGGGGATCATGGCGGCGATACCGCTCGGGATGGGACGGGATATGTCCACCCCCTCGGCACTGAGAATGAAGCTTTGGGTGGTGTCCTGGCCAATTTCCAAAATGAGGACCGGGGTCTTGGTTTGCTTGAACTTCAGGTAATTGACCATGCCGCCCAAGGTCGCCAAAGTGCCCAATTCGAGCCGCTCGGGGTAGATACCCTGCTCCAGCAGTTTGTCCTGCATGGCGATGATTTCATCCGAAGGCAAACCGCAGAACAGCACTTCCTTTTGATTGGCCTTCACCAGGTCATACTCGCTGCCATCGGTGGGGTTTAATGGCTTGACGGTGTATTTTTCAGGCTCGATGCGGAATTGCTGGGCATAGACTTCGTTGAAGTAGGCCGGATCCTTAATCCGCTTTACATCCAAGGTATGACGCCGAACAACCCGCTTGGGTGAATACACTCCGCAGACCGCGTGGGCATAACCGGTGGAACCCTTTCCCTCCGTCCCCTTGGTCCAGGCAACAATGCTTTCGGGCTCGCTGGATGACAGCTCTTTAAGCTCTTCTACAATGCAGGGTGCCTCCGACTCGGAGAGCCGCGCCAGAAGCGCGGCATGCTCGCCGATTTCGACGCAAAACCCTTTGGACTTTTTGGCAAAAAGCATGCGGGTGAGGAAAGTGTGTGTGCTGATGAGGGGATTTCTCAGTAAATCACCGGACAGCTTTCGGACTGTAAAGTGATTTGCAGGAGATGCTGGATATGGGGCACTTACCTACCTGACAAGCGCAAAACCATTATCACTACAGGCGGACCTAATAGTTTCCCTAATGTTTTACCCGTCAACAATTCCGGGTTTAAATGTTAAACCCGCCTTCAATGGGGCGGGTTTACGACAAAATACGCGCTTATTTTATGAAAATCACTTCTGCCACGTGCGTTTCTTGTGGCGGTTCGCCTTGAGGCGCTTCCGGCGTTTGTGCTTCGACATCTTCAGACGCCGTTTCTTTTTCAGATTGCCCATAGGTATAAGAGAGTGGTTTGGCTGCGAAACGTGCGGTCTCCCTACCCCCCTGTAAAGCTGAATTTAGTGAGTTTGGGGCACATCCACTGCCAGACAGCCATCTGTAAGCACCAGCGAGCACCTGACCATCTGGACCGGCAGTCCGGTCAAAACCGCCGCCACCCGTCGGTAAAGATTGAGCTGTCCGGCATGCCTTTCAACCACTTGGGCCACCCCATCCCTGCCGGTCTTGTAATCAAGGACCCAGGCCCGGACGGCACGGCTGGACTCATCCCGTTCCACCACCACCCGGTCGAATACGCCTGTGAACCAGACCCCGTCCAGTACGATCTCGAACGCCCGCTCCCGCCACACTTCCACCCGCCCGGCTGCTGGCTTCGACCATATTTCCGCGAGCGCCGGGGCTCGCACACAGGCCAACGCCTCGGTCCCCGCCGAACCCTCGTTCCGCCACACCGCCGCCAGCCGTGCCGTCTCTTGGGTGCCACCCCACTCCACCTGGGCCAGCAGATTATGCACCGAGCGACCGAATCCGGCCGCGCCATTGCCTTCCAGGGCGAATATCCGACCCCCGGTCACTTCACCCGACTTGGATTCCGACGGCGTCCGTGCCGGCCGGCGCGAC
>JBAZKX010000450.1:0-2864 GCA_041650575.1 Desulfobaccales bacterium | reverse complement strand
TGATTTTGGTACACAACAAGGCCCTGCTTAAGCAGTGGGTAGACCAGATCGGGGTTTCCTTGGCCCTTCCGGCCGACCAGGTGGGGGTTATTGGCGACGGCAAGATGTTTTTGGGAGAGAAGATCACCGTGGCTTTGGTTCAGACTCTATACAAGTGCGCCCATGAAGTTGTGCCCCATATCGGGTTCCTCGTATGCGATGAGTGCCATCGGGCACCGTCCCAGATGTTTACCGAAGCGGTCACGACTTTTGACGCGAAATACATGCTGGGTATTAGCCCGACCCCCTGGCGAAGTGACGGCTTGACTCGGCTTATTTACTGGCACCTTGGGGACAAGGTGCATGAAGTTGAGCGGGAGGGCCTGATTGAGGACGGTCATATCATGGAGGCCGAGGTGATTATCCGGAAAACCGAATTTGAGCCTCTCAGCGACCCCTCAGAGGAATACTCGCGGATGTTGTCAGAGCTAACCGAGAACTCCGACCGCAATGCCCTGATATCCGGGGACGTGGCCAAAGAGGCCGGAAACGGCTGCCTGTGTCTAGTGCTCACCGACCGCAAGGCGCATTGCGAGGTCCTGGCGGACATGCTGGCGGACTTTGGGGTCCAAGCCGCGGTACTGACCGGCGACCTGAATAACTCGGAACGGGTCCGGGTGATGGATGAACTGAACTCCGGCCAGGTCAAGGTTTTGGTGGCGACCGGACAGCTCATCGATGAGAAATTCGACTGCACCGGACTTTCGACCCTGTTTCTGGCGACGCCTATCCGGTTCAGCGGCCGGGTATTGAAATACTTAGGAAAGGTTCTACGGCCAGCACCGGGCAAAGACAAGGCCAGGGTGTACGATTATGTGGATACCCAAGTCGGGGCGCTGGTCAATGCCGCCCGGGCCCGCGCGCGGGTTTATGGCTGATAGGTCATCAGGGTGAGACAAATGCGCCGCACTATCCTCTTACTTATGACAGTTGGACTTTTCTCGGGATGTTCAACGTTGAAAAACGGTCTTTATGCCTTTTTCAATGCCCCCAAGACTGGCCTTGAGGAAGTTCACTATTTTCCAGGCAACAGCGGGCCTACCCTCTGGGAGCAGGAGGCCGAATTGTATCGGGCCTGGAACAAAAATCACGACTACCCGATGCCGGCTAAATATATTAAGGGTGCTTGGGATTTCAGCCCTTAAAAGCCGCCGTCCCCCTACCCTATCACCCCCACTGCTAACCACTGCTAATAGCTTTTAGCGTCTCCCCCCCTTCCCTGCCCCATCCGGACACAACAACCTGGTCGCTTTTTCCATAAAATCTTGCTATCTTTCTTTCGTTCCTGTATGCTGTAAAGCACGATAAAACGATAGCAAGAAAGAAAATCCATGAAAACAATTGTTCTTGCAAGTCAGAAAGGCGGGGTTGGAAAAACCACTCTCGCCGCCCACCTTGCCGTAGCCGCTGAAAAGGCGTCCTTGCGTCCTGATCGACACCGACCCCCAGGCCTCGCTTGCCGCCTGGTGGAATGTCCGGGAGGACGAAACCCCCAGCTTCGCTCCCGCCACCTTAAAAGAACTGCCCGGCAAGCTGGAAGCTCTCGCCCTGGCGGGGTTCTCCTACGCCTTCATAGACACGCCCCCGGCCATTACAGAGTCCATTCGAACCGTGGTGGCCCAAGCCGATTTCGTTATTATCCCGACCCGCCCCAGCCCACACGACTTGCGCGCCGTCGGGCGCACGGTCGAACTGGCTGCCGACGCAGGCCGCCCCTTTGCCTTTGCCGTAACCCAAGCCAAGTCCAACAGCCGATTGACCGTTCAAGCCATGGCCGCCCTGTCCGAGCATGGCGTTGTAGCCGGGGCCATCGTGCATGACCGGGTTGACTATGCCGCCTCGATGATCGACGGTCGCACGGTCCTTGAGACCGGACCCCGGGGCCGCAGCGCGGGCGAAGTCGTGGAACTTTGGGCTTTCGTGAAATCGCGATTGATCGATAGCAAGAAAGCCAGAAAACAAAAAGGAACGCAGAATGGCTAAGAAACCTGCTGATTTGTCTTCATCCCTGGTTGCTGTCAAAGGCAAGGCGGCTGCACCCCTCGATGCTACGGGGCGGTCGGAGGAGGCCGCGCCGCCGGCGTCAACAAGAAGCGCGCCGTTAAACTTCAAAGTTGATGCAGAGTTTCGCCGCCGCTTCCGGCAACGCGCCGCAGAAGCTGACCTTAAGCTCAATGAGCTATTACGCCAGGCCCTGGATGCGTGGGAGGAAAAATACCGAGAGGGACGCTAGTCGATAAGGTAGGTATAAGTTTGCGAAATTAATGCAACGCCCCTCCGAAAATCCCGGAGCGGCGTTTTTGCTCTAAAGGCCGTTTGCGGGACTCATCGCCAGCGACCCCAAATTTCGAAATAGTTAACACCTTGGCGTATGCTGTTATCCAGGATTTCCAACATCATTTTTTCGCGACGGCGATCCGCCTCCCCGGCGATGATGAGATAGGAAACCATCAAGATCCCCGAGGCGAATAGCCAAAAAAGGTTCCCGTCAAAGTAGTTGATAGCTTCCACTGGTTTACTCGCTTTCAAATCTTCCAGAGGTTGGAGAATCAAGAACGTTCAGGCAGGCACTTACCACATCGGGATCGTACAAGACTCCCTGATGCTCAGATATTTCCTCAATGGCTTCGTCCAGGCCCCGGGCCGGATGGTAGGGACGATGAGAGGCCATGGCCTCCACCACGTCCGCTACCGCCAGGATGCGGGCCTCCGGGATAATCTCGTTACCTGAAAAGCCGTTAGGATAACCGGACCCATCGAGCCTCTCATGATGTTGCAGCACCGCCAGGGCCACCGGCCAAGGAAATTTAATTTGCACCAAAACG
>JBAZKX010000449.1:0-2869 GCA_041650575.1 Desulfobaccales bacterium | reverse complement strand
GCTTGCGGTCCTGGTTCAGTCTGACCTTGCCCAATTCCCGGGCCACCGGGCCGATCATGGGGGGTGGCAGACTCAGATAAAAGATGCGGTCGGCCTTGGTATCCCAGGCCTTATCCTGGTCCGCCAACTTTTTGGCCAGCTCGCCGAAGACCTCGGGATTTTCCAGGTCCGCGGCCATGAAACTCAAGTGCGCGGCAAAGGCCTGCCACTCCTCATCCCCGGTCGGGCCCCGCCGGGAAAATTTGTCCACCCCTTCTTGGAGACGCTCGCGGAATTCCTCATCGGTGGTGTGCCGGTGGCCGGTGCCGATGATCAGGAATTGCTCCGGCAACCAGTTGTCCAGATAGAGATTGTAGAGCGCCGGGATGAGCTTGCGCCAGGCGAGGTCGCCGGCGCCTCCGAAGATGACGAAGACCGTGGTCTCCGGCCGCTGATCGGTTCCCATAAGAGCTCCTTAAAGAGACTTCGAGACAGGGTTCCGGGAAAGGTCGTGGAGGGGCGATTTGCCCGCCGCCCCTTCGTTCCCCTGCCCAAGCATCACTCCTCCCATTTGGTATGGAAGGCGCCGGGGGTATCGAGGCGTTCGTACATATGGGCCCCGAAGAAGTCCCGCTGGGCCTGGATCAGGTTGGCCGGGAGCACCGCGCTGCGATAGGCGTCGAAGTAACCCAGGGTCGCCATCAAGCCCGGAGCCGGCAGGCCCAGGCCGGCGGCTACCTGCACCACTTGCCGCAGGTCGGCCTCACGGGCCAGAAAGGCTTGGCCCAGGCGGGGGTCCATGAGGAGGTTGGGCAGATCGGCCCGGGCCTTGTACGCGGTGCGGATATCTTCCAGGAGAGCCGCCCGGATGATGCAGCCGCCCCGCCAGATGCGGGCCACGGCCTCCAGGTCCAGGTTATAGGTATAAGCCAGGGAGGCCCGCTGGAGCAAGGCCAGACCCTGGGAGTAGGTGGCGATCATGCTGGCGTAAAGGGCGTTTTTTACCTGTTCGATGAAGCGCGGCCGGTCTCCCTGGAAGGTCTGGGTGGGTCCGGCCAGAACCTTGGCGGCTTCCTGGCGCTCATCTTTGTAGCCCGACAGGTCCCGCATGACCACGGCCGTGTCGATGGTGGGGGTGCCCACCTGGAGGTCCATGGCGTCCCAGGAGGTCCACATGCCGGTGCCCTTCTGCTTGGCCTTATCCAGGATCATATCCACCAGGAACCCGCCGGTCTGGTCGTCTTTCCGGGTGAAGATCTTGGCGGTGATTTCCAGGAGGAAGGAGTTGAGTTCCGCCCGGTTCCAGCGGTCATAGATCGGGGCCAGTTCCACCGGGGTCAGGCTCAGACCCCGCTTGAAGAGATCATAGGTCTCGACGATGAGTTCCATGAGACCGTATTCGATGCCGTTGTGGACCATCTTGACGTAATGGCCGGCGGATCCCGGTCCCAGGTAGGCGACGCAGGGGTCGCCGTTTACATGGGCCGCGGCCGCCTCCAGGATAGGAGCCACCCCCTCATAGACGTCCCGGTTGCCGCCGGGCATCAGACTCGGGCCGTAGCGGGCCCCGGTTTCCCCGCCGGAGATGCCCATGCCCATGAAATGGAGTTTTTTCACGGCCAGGAATTTGAAGCGCCGGTTGGTGTCGGTGAAATGGGAGTTGCCCGCGTCGATGATGAGATCGCCGGGCTCAAGTTCAGGCAGCAGTTCCCGGATTACCGCGTCCACCGGGTCACCGGCCGCCACCAGCAGGATAATGGCCCGGGGCTTTTTGAGCAGGCCGGCGAACTCCTTCAGGTTATAGCCGGCCTTGATGGGCCGGGAGCCTACTTCGTTGGCCACAAAGTCCCTGGTCTTCTCGGTAGTGCGGTTATAGGCCGCCACGGTAAAGCCGTGGTCCGCCATGTTGAGGACGAAATTGCGCCCCATGGTCCCCAGGCCGATCAGGCCGATATCACAATCCTGGCTGGTCATATATTCTCCACAGATGGAAATGGTGGGCAGTGCCCATCCTACATGGCTGCCTATTCCTCCAGGCCCAGGTCCCTCAGGGCCTGGCGGGTGGAAGCAAACCCCTGATGGAGAATCCCGATCAGGCCCAGGCTCTGGGCGATCTCCACGAACAGGGCTCGGTCGTCGATGTACACGGAACGGGCCGGGTCCGCCTGGGAGATGTCCAGGGCGATGTGGTACATGTCCGCGTCCGGTTTGCGGAAATGGACGAAACAGGATGACACGAAAAAATCGATGAACGCGGTCATGGTGAATTTCTTGATGCGGTGGACGGTGAGTTCCCGGCCTTCATTGCTGATGGCCGCCACCCTGAGCCGGTATTTCCATTTAAGGGCGCTCACCAGGTTGATCATGTCAACCTTGGGCTGGGATTGGGCGAACATGAATTCCTTGAAGGCTTCCCGGCTGAAGGGGCGCTCTTTATAGAACACCACTTGGTTCAGATAGGTGTCCAGACTCAGTTTGCCTTGCTCATAGGTGTCGAAGCTCATCTTGTGCCGGTCGTTCAGATCGTCCAGGTCCAGGCCGAATATCTGGGCCGCGTCCCGGCGCATGCGGCGGTCCCAGCCGTTGGTGAGCAGGACGCCGCCGATATCCAGGAACAGGTGGGTAATTCTGGTGGTCATAAGGGTCCTCCCGGCAGGGCTGATTCAAGGCAAGCCTTGAAGGCCTCCAGGGCCTGGGGCGCCAGGCTGCTGCCCCCCACGTCCCGGGCAAGGCCGGTCAGTTCGGCGACCTGACGGCCGATCATTTTCCCCCGGCCTCCCGGCGCTTGCCCTCCAGAGTGCACATGAGGGAATCGAAGGGCTTATTGAACTTCTCGACGCCTTCGTCTTCCAACTGCTGGGTGGCCCGGTTAAGGCCGAGCCCCAACTCC
>JBAZKX010000448.1:0-2879 GCA_041650575.1 Desulfobaccales bacterium | reverse complement strand
TCAAAGTCCAAGGTTCAAAGTTCAAAGCTAATGCAGCCCCAATTAACCAGGCGAATTGGCGGGCAGAGCCGCCCCATGAATTTCTACACTGGCATGGTGCGCCATTTAACTCATGGATTTCTCTGAGAATTACGTATAGATATCTCTTTTTTTCTGCATATCTATGTTTGCGTTAATTTCTCGACCTTGTCAAGGGAGAAAGCTGGGCTTCTGGGCGCAGTTGGCAACCCCGGCATCATCCGGTGGGCGCGCCTGAAACTGAAGGGGAACCGGGGGATCGGCCCGCCAATAGGTAAACCGAAGGCTGCCCTAATCTATAATAATTATGGCGATCAGGGAAAAATACGGGTAAAATTAATAGTTGTGTTTCAAGGCCCCGGTTTCGCAAGCCTCGCACCCGCGGAAGCCCTGTGTCTTGGAGCACCTTACTCCAGCAAGGAATGAACATGTCAAGAGTCAAAGAACGCCCCGAGCGAGGGCTCAAAGTAGAAATCACGGTGATTCCCGCCAAATACCTGGATTGGACCCTGGCCGACATCGCCCGCCATTTGGGCAACGGCCCCCTACTGTGGCCGGGCGGAGCCGGGCGCGCCCAGGGGATTAAATTTGTGCCCTATGAAATCAAGAAGAAGCGGGGCCGCAAACCCAAGCCGAAAGAAGCCGCGGTCCGGACCCCTGAACCCGGCTCGGCCGTCAAGACCGCGACCTGATTAGTCATCACCGGCTTGCCGCAGCTACGCAGATGCCCGTAAACCAGATCATCATCCGGGGCGCCCGGGAACACAACCTCAAGAACATTGACCTGGAACTTCCCCGGAATAAGTTCATCGTCATTACCGGGGTGAGCGGCTCGGGAAAATCCACCCTGGCTTTCGACATCCTCTATGCCGAAGGCCAGCGCCGCTACGTGGAGTCCCTGTCGGCCTACGCCCGGCAATTCCTGGAACTCATGGACAAGCCGGACGTGGAGTATATCGAAGGCCTGTCCCCCTCCATCGCCATCGAGCAGCGCACGGCCTCGAGGAATCCCCGGTCCACCGTGGCCACCTCCACCGAAATCTACGATTACCTCCGGGTCCTGTTCGCCCGGGTGGGAACCCCTTTCTGTTACCAGTGCGGGCGGCCCATTTCCTCGTTAAGCGTGCCCCAGATGGTGGACCAGGTCATGGGCTTGGCTCCGGGCAGCCGCATCACTATCCTGGCCCCGGTGGTGGTGAACCGCAAAGGCGAGCACCAGAAGCTCCTGGAACGGCTGCGCAGCGAGGGCTACAGCCGCATCCGCCTCAACGGGGAGGTGATGGAACTGGAAGAGCTGCCCGTCCTGGATAAGAATAAGCGGAACACCATCGAAGCGGTGGTGGACCGGCTGGTCATCAAACCCGATCTGGGAGCCCGCCTCACCGACTCTTTGGAACTAGCCCTGAAGCTGGCCGACGGGGTGGTACGCATCACGGTCGTGGGCGGCGAAGAGTTGATCTTTTCCGAGCGTTTCGCCTGCGACCACTGCGGCGTCTCCCTGCCGGAGCTGACTCCCCGGTTGTTTTCCTTCAACAGCCCCCAGGGAGCCTGCCCCGCGTGCAGCGGCCTGGGCACCCGGCTGATTATCGACCCCGATTTGGTGGTGCCGAACCCCGCCTTAACCCTGCGGGAGGGCGCGATCCGCCCCTGGGCCCACCGCCATTCCCTGCGGCACCAGCAGATGATGGAAGCCCTGGAGCAGCACTATCACTTCTCCATCCACACCCGGTTTAAGGATCTGCCCCGGGAGGTGCAGGAAATCCTGCTCTTCGGCTCCAATGGGCAAGCCATCAATTTTTTCTATGAGCAGGGCGGCCGCCGCATCTATGGCCCCCGGCCCTTCCCCGGGGTGATTCCCCTCCTGAAGGAACGCTACGACGAGACGGATTCGGCCCTGGTCCGGGAGGAAATCGAGCAGTACATGAGCGTCCGGCCCTGCCCCGACTGCGGCGGCGCCCGCCTGCGTCGGGAAGCCCTGGCGGTGAAGATCGACGGGGCCAACATCAGCGAGGTCACCGGCTTGACCGTGGCCCGGGCCCTCGGGTGGTTCGCCGGCCTCAACCTCAGCCCCCGCCAGGCGGAGATCGCCCGGCGCATCCTGAAAGAAATCATGGAACGCCTGGGCTTTCTCGAAGAAGTAGGTCTGGATTACCTCAGCCTGGACCGGGCCACCGCCACCCTGGCCGGCGGCGAAGCCCAACGCATCCGTCTGGCCACCCAGATCGGCTCCAAGCTCTCCGGCGTCCTCTACATCCTGGACGAGCCCAGCATCGGCCTCCACCCCCGGGACACCCAGAAACTCCTCCACACCCTGAAGGCCCTCCGGGACCTGGGCAACACCGTCATCGTGGTCGAGCACGATCCCGAGACCATCCGCCAGGCCGACTTTGTGGTGGATATGGGTCCGGGCGCGGGCCGGGAGGGCGGCCGGGTGGTCTTCGACGGCACCCCGGAAGAATTGTTACACCACGCGCACTCTCTCACCGGGCTCTTCCTGTCCGGCAAACGCTCCATCCACCTGCCCCGGGGACGCCGCCAGCCCCAGGGAGTTCTGCATCTTTCGGGGGCTCGGGGTCACAACCTCAAGGACTTGGCAGTGGACCTCCCCCTGGGAGTCCTGAGTTGCGTCACCGGGGTCTCCGGCTCGGGCAAGAGCACCCTGATCATGGACACCCTCTACCTGGCCCTGCGCCAGAAGCTCTACCAGGCCAAGATCGCCTCGGCCCCTTATGACCGGATCACCGGCCTGGAGGCTCTGGACAAGGTCATCAACATCGATCAAAGCCCCATCGGCCGCACACCGCGTTCCAACCCCGCGACGTACTCCGGGCTCTTCACCATCGTGAGGGAACTCTTTTCCC
>JBAZKX010000447.1:0-2887 GCA_041650575.1 Desulfobaccales bacterium | reverse complement strand
ACAACCATCCTGGCTTCGGCCGAGGTCTACCAGGGCGACGGCGCTGCAGCCCCGGCACCGGATGCAACGATCCAGATGTCGAAGACCTATGTGTATAACGGCGAAACCGGGATAACCGCTGCTGTCCCGGCAACGGCAGGCGCGTCGTATGTCTGGGTGGTGGAGAACGGGACGGTCACCGCGGGTCTTGGAACCGAGTCCATAACGATCACGGCCGGCAACGCCGGTCAGATGAAGGTGCACGTTCTTGTCGCTTCGGAGCTTAAGATCCCGGCACAGCAAACGGCTGTTGTCACGGTCGTCAACATGTGGACTGACTCTGCCACCGGTTATATCTGGCAGGAAGAGCCGGGAGTGACCGGTGATTGGGATGGCGCCGTTGCATATTGCAACGATCTGGTCCTTGACGGCCACGATGACTGGCGCTTGCCGACCATAGGCGAGCTGCGCACGACAATCCGCGGATGCGACGGGACCAAGAGCGGCGGAGCCTGCGGCGTCAAAGACGACTGCCTGCTGACCGCCTGCTATACGGGCCCATGCCCCGGCTGCAACGTGGATCAGGGCCCCGCGGACGGCTGCTACTGGGATTCAAGCCTCATCAAGCCCTGTGAACAATTCTGGTCTTCCTCATCGGTCGAGGACAATACCGTCAGTGCATGGATTGTCTATTTCAGGGGCGGAGCCGTTGCCTTCAATTTAAAGATATCGCCGGCATTGAGCGTGCTGTGCATGAGGGCCCCCTGATAAAAAAGCTTGATCTTGGAAAATCCATGTGTATTATGCCGCACTGCGTCATATGCGCGTACCCGGTCGCGTTAACAACTTTGGAGGTGCAGTATGGACAAGGCGGAAGTGATGGCGATGTTTGCTGAAAAAAGGGTGGGGTTCAAGATGGACGAGGTGATGACCGGCACGCATCATTTCGTTGATGGTTCAGGCCCTGCCGGCGAGCTCCCCTTCGAGTTCAAGGTAACCTGGGGCACCAAGTACGCCCAGAAGTGGCTGAACCCCATGGGCCCGGACTTCATGCTCAACGACCTCGAAGGCACGGTCACCGTCGGCGGCCTCTGCGAGAACGCCCCCTGCTCCGGCAGGCTGGAGCTCCGCTACTTCCAGGAAGGCAAGATCCGCTACGTGTTCGACTTCGCCGTCAACGGCAAGAACTACCACTTCCTCGGCGAGAAGCGCGACATCCGCCCCTGGAACCTCCACGTGACGCACACCACCTGCTACGGCACCCTGACAGAGGCCGATACGGGCAAGGTGGTGAGCGAGTCCGTGACCTACTTCAAGCTCAATACCGCGATCCCGTTCGTGAAGAGCCTCAGGCTGGCGTAAGCCGCCCGGAGCCCTGGAAGCCTTCGATGAAGGGTCCGCGCCGGTTTTCCGGTGCGGGCCTTTTTAATTTCCCGAACCCCCTCGTTCGTCCCGGCCGGGTAAACCGGCCCCGTCTCGGTACCGGCCCCGGTACCTGGGCCTTCTGTGCTGGACTAAGCGGCACCGGTGCAGTAGTATCCGCGACCGATGGATGACAAGGAAAACAGCAGGATTCAGGCCTCGTTCACGTACCGCCCCATCTACAGAAGCCTCTGGCGGGAGCGGTATCTTTTTCTGGCGGTGTTTCTGGCCTTCATCGCCGTCGTGGCCTACAGGTCCTTCTCGGGGGCCACACAGATTCAGGCCGACAGGATACCCAGGTATCAGAAGGTCCTGGGCGATTTCGATCGCCTGACAGGCGACTTTGAGGCCGAGCTTTCCGGGGAGCTTGAGAGGAAAAAGACCACAGGGGTGGGGGCGGTGAACGCCCAGGCGCTCAAAAACAGGCTCTACCTCATCTACGACTACATGTACGTGTGGGAGATGCGCGAGGACAGCCCGTTCTACAGGAGCTTCCCACCGCAGGAGCACGAACTGATAAGGACGCTGATTTCCCTGGGAAAGATGCTTGACGCAGCCATCATAAGGATAGCCGAATCATCAGGGAACCCGGCCGTGCCCGTGGATTTCGCAATGATGCGCTCGGAACTGCGGAAGGCCGGAAGCATAGTCGGGAATAAACCCTGAAAAGACCACGCACATGAAAGACCTTTCAGCAGATCCTGCACGAACAAACAGACCAGGCGTTGAGGAAGCCGCCGCCGCCATCGACAATCAGGACCCCGCGGCAACCGCGGCGCTTTCAGCCGCGGCGGCCGTGCTTAAGGACTCGCTGTGCGGGCGCAGGGTCACGTTCGTTGTCAACCGCAACATAAACTTTACCAACGTCTGCGCTGTCAACTGCCTGTTCTGCGGCTACAGCGTGGCCCCGGACGGGGAGGGCGCCTACCTCCTCACATATGAAGATGCGGCAGGGAAGATCCGCGAGGCGCTTCCGCTGGGGATAACCGAGGTATGCATGACCGGCGGGCTCCACCCCGCTCTGGGACTAGGCTACCTCACCGGGATGCTGTCGGCGATCCGGGAGTCGTTCCCGGGCATTCACATACACGCATTCTCGCCGATGGAGGTCCACTGGTTTGCGCGCAGGGAGGGGATCTCCGTCGGAGACGTGCTGATGCGGCTCAAGGACGCCGGGCTTGGCAGCATGCCCGGGACGGCGGCCGAGGTGCTGGTGGATGAGGTAAGAAAGGTCATTTGTCCCGGGAAGATGGACACCGCCCAGTGGGTTGAGGTTGTCAAGACGGCGCACAGGATGGAGATAAAGACCACCGCGACGCTCATGTTCGGCCACATAGAAACGGCCCATCACATAGCCCGGCACCTGTCGATCCTTCGCGAGATACAGGAGGAGACGGGCGGGTTCACCGAGTTTGTGCCGCTGCCGTTCATAGGCCGCCGGACCGCCCTTCGCGACGGGACGGCCCCGCAGGATTCGGCGAGGGTC
>JBAZKX010000446.1:0-2898 GCA_041650575.1 Desulfobaccales bacterium | reverse complement strand
CGCACCGGCGAACCCTACGTTGTCCGCCACCAGGAGGCCGCCGGCGCGCAGGAGGCGGCGGCAGTGGGACAGGGCCGGCAGATAGGATTCCTTGTCGATATCCAGGAAGGCCAGATCGAAAGGCCCGGACATCTCCGCCATCAATGTCAAGGCCTCTCCCACCCTGACCTCCACCACCTGGTCCAGACCGGCTCGGGCAAAGTTGGCCCGGGCCCGGGCGGCCATGGCCTCGTCCAATTCCAGGGACACCACCCGCCCCTGGTTGGCGGCGGCGGCCCGGCCCAGGAAGATGCCGGAATAACCGCTGGCGGTGCCCAACTCCAGGATGCGGACGGCTCCGGTGACCCGGGCCAGGATAAAGAGGAGTTCGCCCACCACGGGGCCCACGATGGGGATGGATTCGCGGGCGGCTTCTTCCTCCAACTCCTGGAGCAGGGCGTCGGTGGGGGGCGCCAGCCCCCGGAAATATCCTTCCAGATCGGGCATCATTGCACTCATGGTCCCTCCTGCCGCTGACGGTTAGGAATAGAATGTCTCGATAAATTTTTTGCTTTCGGGTAATATTATGGCAAGAAACGGGGGAGAGGGGAAGGGCAGGAGGCCCGGTCCGGGTTTTTCCCGGATTTCTCAGAAAACCGGGCCGCCCCCAACCGTTTGAACGCCGAACCGACCAGCAGCCTCAGTCCCCCATCCCGGCCCGGGACGCCAAGGACGGCCCAGGGCGTCTCCGGTGGCGCCTGTCGCAAAAATGTCCGAAAGTTCTGTTTATATGATAAAATTCTATCGATAGACAGCATATATTGAGGAATATCATGGTGAAAGCGAAGTCAAAAGCCGGCCAGCCGCGGGCCCGGTGGCTCACGGCCACTCCGGAGCAGGCCAAGGACACGGGCATGGCAATGGTCCTGATCTGCCTGCTCTTGGGTTATTTTGGCAAGTTTCCCAAATTTCTGCCGGTGAGTATCGTGCTGCTCATTATCACCATGGCCTGGCCCAAGGCTTTCAAGCCCCTGGCCGGGCTCTGGTTCGGCCTCTCGTATCTATTGGGCAGCGTCGTCTCCCGGGTCATCCTGACGATCTTGTTTTTCGCGGTGGTCACCCCCATCGGGGTCATCCGGCGGTGGGCAGGGGCCGATGCCATGCAACTGAAGAAGTGGAAACAAGGCACCGGCTCGGTGTTCATCGAGCGCCAGGGCGCCATCCAGGATAAAGACCTGCTGCAGCCGTACTGAGCCTAACTAGGCGCAGGGGCAGAACCTGGTAGCCGCAGGCTTCAGCCTGCGCCACCAGAACGTGGAGCATGGGAACTTCTTCGATGTTTTCCCTGAGTTCTGCTTGGGTACGAAATGAAATGGTGCGTAAGCCGCACCCTACGAGAACTACGAGAACTTTTCTGAACAGTCATCAAGCCAGGGCCGCGGCCGTGGCGCAAGGAGTACGAACATGGATTTTGTCAAAGATTTGTGGGGCTTTCTCAAGGTGAGGAAAAAATTCTGGCTGTTGCCCATTATCTTGACGCTGTTGTTTTTCGGCGCCTTGATGGTCTTCGCCAGCGGCTCGGCCATCGCTCCCTTTATCTATACCATCTTCTAAGGGGACCGGATTTTGCCCGACGCCATCCTCGGCCTTTCCGCCTTTTATCACGACAGCGCCGCGGCCCTCCTGGTGGACGGCCGGATCGTCGCCGCCGCCCAGGAAGAGCGCTTCACCCGCAAGAAGCACGACCCCGCCTTCCCGGCCCACGCCCTGGCCTATGTCATGGCGGAGGCGGGGCTGTCCCTGGGCGACCTGGCGGCCGTGGCCTTCTACGACAAGCCCTATCTCAAGTTTGAGCGCCTGCTCGAGACCTATCACGGCTTTGCCCCCAAAGGACTCCGAAGCTTTATCGCGGCCATGCCGGTGTGGATCAAAGAAAAGCTCCTGATGCGCACCATGCTCAAAGAAGAACTGGCCAAGGTGGGGGAGGGCAAGCCCCCGGTCCTGTTTCCGGAGCACCACCTGTCCCACGCGGCTTCGGCCTTTTACCCGTCACCCTTTGCCGCGGCCGCCATCCTCACGGTGGACGGAGTAGGCGAGTGGGCCACCTCCACCATCGGGTTCGGCCAGGGGCGGGAACTGAGCATCCTGCGGGAGCTGCATTTTCCCCACTCCCTGGGACTGCTCTATTCGGCCTTTACCTACTACTGCGGCTTCAAGGTCAACAGCGGCGAATACAAGCTCATGGGTCTGGCGCCTTACGGCAATCCCGACGCGGAGGAAACCCGGCGCTTTAAGGGCCTGATCCTGGACGAACTCATGGACGTCAGGGAAGACGGCTCGCTCCTCCTGAACATGGATTATTTCAACTATGCCACCGGGCTTACCATGTGCCGGGACGATAAGTGGGAATCCCTGTTCGGAGTGCCGCGGCGGCCGCGGGAAGGCATGTTGGACCAGCGCTATATGAACCTGTCCCTGGCCATCCAGCAGGCCACGGAAGACGTGGTGCTGCGCCTGGCGGAGACCGCTAAGAAGCTCACCGGCGCGGACAACCTGGTGATGGCCGGCGGCGTGGCCCTGAACTGCGTGGCCAACGGCAAGCTCCTGCGCCGGGGCACCTTCAAGGACATCTGGATTCAGCCGGCCGCGGGCGACGCGGGCGGCGCTCTGGGCGCGGCCCTGGCCGCCTGGCACATCTGGCAGGGGCGGGAACGCCAGGTCCCCAATCCCCAATTAGACAATATGCAGGGCTCTTATTTAGGCCCGGCCTACACCGGGGATGACGTCCTCCGGGTGGCCCGGCGCCACCAGGCCCCGTATAAGCGCTACGACGATTTTGAGGAGCTGATCCGGGACGTGGCCGCCATTATGGCCCAGGGCCAGGTGGTGGGCTGGTTCCAGGGCCGCATGGAATGGGGA
>JBAZKX010000445.1:0-2905 GCA_041650575.1 Desulfobaccales bacterium | reverse complement strand
CGTGCTCAAGCCCTTTGAGAATATCCAGGACATCCTGGCTTTGATCTCCCAGGCCCTGGAGGCGGGGCGATTCATGCGTTCCCGGGTCGAACTGGACGTGGCGCCGGATTCGGCCGCGGCGGATGTCATCATCGGCAGAAGCAAACCGATGCAGGAGGTCTATAAGGCCATCGGCCGGGTAGCTCCCACCGACGCCACGGTGTTGATCCGGGGGGATTCGGGCACCGGCAAGGAACTGGTGGCCCGGGCCATCTATCAACACAGCCTGCGGTCCACCAAACCCTTCTTGATCATCAACTGTGTGGCCATCCCCGAGACCTTGCTGGAGTCCGAGTTGTTCGGCTACGAAAAGGGGGCCTTTACCGGGGCCATCAACCGCCGGGTGGGCAAGTTCGAGCAGGCCCACGGCGGCACCGTGTTTCTGGATGAAATCGGCGACATGCCGTTTTCCATTCAGGCCAAGATTCTGCGCCTGCTGCAGGAGCGGAGCATCGAGCGCCTGGGGGGCCGGGAACCCATCCCGGTGGATGTGCGCATCATTGCCGCCACCAACCGGGACCTGGAGGCGGCCCTGGCCCAGGGACGCTTCCGGGAGGACTTGTATTACCGCCTCAAGGTGGTGACCCTGTGGTTGCCGCCGCTCAGGGAAAGGTCCCAGGATATTACCCTGCTGGCAGAATTTTTCCTGTCCCGGTTCGCCAGGGAAATGGGGGTGAGTAATCCGGGCGTGACCGAAGAGGCCAAGCTGTTACTCCAGAATTATCAATGGCCCGGCAATGTCCGGGAACTGGCCAATGCCATGCAAAAGGCCCTGATTTTCAGCCGGGGTTATCCCATTGACCCGGAAGATGTCTCCCGGGCCATCGGCGGCGAAAGTCTGTCCCGGGAGACGGACGACCAGCGGGCCGATGAGATTGTCCGGCAGTGGGTGCGGCAAACCCTGACTTCCGGGGAAGGTAAAGATGTCTTTGAGACGTACATGGACCATTTTGCCAGTCTGCTCATCAGCGAAGCCCTGGACCTGACGGGAGGCAATCGCAGCCGGGCGGCCAAACTCCTGGGGATCTCCCGGCCGACCCTCTTATCCAAGATCGACAAATACCGGCTCAGGGTGGAGACCTCGGTGAAACTGGAGGGGCCGTGAGAAAAAAGCTATCAGCGGTCAGCTTTCAGCTTTCAGCATAAAAACGTAAGTCGGTTACGAGGAATATGGCGTTCCCGATAAGAAGCCAGGGGGCCGGCTGCACAGGCGAGACGCCTGTGCCACCATTTGAACTGCGAATTGTATAAAACCTCAGATTTCCTCGACCTTTTTACAAACTGTAAAAAATGGCGACAGCTTTTCAGGAGCGCTTCTCGCGCCGGTTCGATCTGCCCACCTATAATTCCAGTCATATCAATCTGTTATTAAGATAGGCATTTTTGCCGGCCTTGGCACGGCGGTTGCTCAGGTTTTTACTGAGGGGTAACCTGCGTGGCCAATGGATGTAAAATTTTGATTGCGGATCGCAACCGCCACGTGCGGGAGTTCCTGCGGCGGGAATTGACCGCGGAGGGCTACCGGGTGGAGGTGGCCAGGGATGGCCGGGAGGTCTTGAGCCGCATCGATGGCGATGACCCGCCCCTGCTCCTTATCCTGGATCTGGAGATTCCCTATCTGGATGAGCCTGAGGTATGGGGCCGCCTAAAGGACCGGCAGCCGCCCCTGCCGGTGGTGATTCACAGTTTACTCCCGGAATATCCCACCACTCTGACGCTGCCGATCGCCGCCAGATTCCTGGAAAAGAAGGGCGATACGGACCTGTTGAAGAGCGTGGTGGCTGAGGTGATCGAGCAGCACTATCACACCGGGGTTCAGGCTCGGGAGAAAATCGGCTGAGGACCAACGGGAAAGCGGGCGTGGGCCGCAAGGCGGATGGGGGTGCACCATGGAAAGCTGCCTCTGGCCCTACAAGGGCGGCACCTGGCGGGAGATAGCCGTGGCCGCGGCTATGCTGGCGGAACTCTTACTCATCTGGGGCAGCGGTTATGCCCTGTTCTGGCTGGTGAGGTGAAAATTTAACCATGGGTCGACGGCATGAGTCTGCCGGCTTTATCTCCGGCTTCCAGCGGATAGTGGCGGAGGCGCACCTGGACCCTGAGCAGGCGAATGCCTGCTGGCGCCGCTGGAGCTCACGCATGAGAATTTTAGGGAGAAAAGCGGGGTTTTCTCGGGAGCCGGGGGCCCCGGTATCCGGGCCAGAAGGGTTGCCTAAGGGATCATGATAGTGGCGCCCAAGGCAAGTTTGGGAAGGGGGGTAAACCCAGGTTTAAAATTTCCTCTTTCTTGAGGCGGGAGGGCTTTGGGGCTGTTTGCGGGTCCCACTATCCTCCTCCTCCTGACCCTCCCGCCGATGAAGGGGGAAGCTGATACAGCTCAGCGGTTTCTGACCTTATGGCCAACCTGCTCCAACGACTGAGGAATCTGTTCGCCGGCGGCGAGCCCGAACCGGCTCTGTCCATGGAAGAGCTTCGGGCCGCGTTCAGATCCCGCTATCACGCCTTTAAACTCCTGTTAGCCGCCAACAACACCGCCTTACAGCTCATGACCGATATGGAAGCCGCGTTGCGGAGCAAACCCAGCTTCGGTATGACCTTTATTCGCTCGCACGCTACGGCCGCCTGCGTCAACGTTTATAATATTATCAAGTATTTGAACGAGTTGACCGGCAACAAATATCAGGCCCTGGAGAGCGTGTTCTCACAGATTGAAAGAAAGATTGACGCCACCCTGAAAACGCGGCAGACGCCGACCATCCCGGAGTTAGTACTGCCTCTGAGCGCGGTGCGCCAGGAGATGGCGGACGGGGTGGGCAGCAAAATGGCCAATCTGGGGGAGATCACCGGCGAGTTGCCGGAGATCGCG
>JBAZKX010000444.1:0-2905 GCA_041650575.1 Desulfobaccales bacterium | reverse complement strand
CAATGATATGATCCACCGCCATGACCTGGCGCAACTCTATGGCCACCGGCTGAAACAGGGCGATCAGACTGATGCACTCTCCGTCGATGATCTCCTCCAGGCTATTCAAGGCCTTGTCCCCATCGATCACCTGCCGGGCCAGGACCGCGTCCCGCTCCTGGAAGGCCCGGAGGCTCTGCTCCATGGCCTCGGCCGCCAGGCGCGCCAGTTCCATCAACCTGTCCTTCATCTCTGCCAGTTCCCGGGAAAATTTGACCTTGACCGGGGATTTCTCTTCCGATGTCATCCTCTCACCTCACGTTGTCGCCATTGCCGGCTCCATCCCCCACCGGCCCCCTTGTGGACCCTACAGCCGGCGAACCCGCCCGGGTTAGACTATCAAGCCTCACTTGAACCGTAAATAGAATCTATATTTCAGCAAAAAAAGATTCTAATCAAATGAAAATCTCTTTACATTTTATAACATTATGCTAATCTGGTCATGCTTTAAATAATGGGGGGAGAAAATACCTAATCGCTGACAGGGGCAGGGGGATGATGCGATATCGGGGGGCTTTCCTGGGATGGTTACTGGTGTGGTTTCTGCTGGCCGCGTGTCCGGCCCTGGCGGTCACACCGTATGACGATGTGCTGGTGCAGCAGGCCGCCAAGAATCTCCAGCAGGAAAATTACGACGAGGCCTTGGCGCAATTGACCGAGGCCTGGCAAAAAGGCGCCCATACCCCCGAAAAAGCTTTTCTTCTGGGGCAGGTCAACCGCCTCATGCTCAATTATCCCAAGGCCAAAGAGTATCTGGAAGAGGCCTTGCGGCTGAAACCGGATTTTCATCCGGCCCAATTTATGCTGGCCGATACCCTCCTGGCCCTGGACCGGCCCAAGGAAGCTCTGCCCATCTTGCAGAAACTCGAAGCCTCCGGCTTCGAACCGGGTCAGACTGCCTTCCTCCTGGGCATCACCGCCACCAAAGAGGGCCGGTATAGCGATGCCCTGGGATATTTCCGCAAGGCCCAGACCGACCCCAAAGTGGGGCAGGAAGCCATGTTCCAGGCCAGCCTGGCCCTGGCCGCCCTCAACCGCATCAAAGAAGCCAAAGAATCCATGGAACGCAGCATCGCGGTGAATCCCCAGACGCAGACCGCCGATTTCGCCCAACGCTACCTGGGGGTCCTGTCCCAACGGATGGAAGAACAGCGTCCCTTCCATATCACTGTTTCGGCGGGGTATGATTACGACTCCAACATCTCGGTTTCGCCTTCCGAACCCGGTCAGGCCACTGGGATATCCGGCAAAGGCGGTTCGGTCTTCACCCAGACGGCCTTGATGGAATATAATCTGTTCCCCACCGGTCCCTTCAGCATCCTGGGCCAATACTCCTATTTCCAGACTTTCCATCCCACGGTGTCGGGTTTCGACGTGATGAGCCACTTCATGGGCCTCACCCCCACCTATAGCTTCAAGAGCGGCCGGCTCTGGTTCCCCGTCAGCTATACCTTTATGGACTTGCAGTCGGACAAGTATTACACCGCCTTCCTGGTCAATCCCACCTATCTCCACCTCTTGAACGAGAATATCGGGTTTGAAGTGAGCGGCAAGTATAACCGCCTCTATTACTGGAGCCCGGTGTTCTTTCCCCAGGACGACCGCAGCGGCAAGCTCTGGGGGGGCAGCCTGGGGATGTATTACTTTTTCAAGAAACAAAAAGGCTTCCTCCAAAGCCGTTTCAGCTATGAGCACACCCACACCACCGGCGCCAACTGGGACAACTCCGCCTACCGCCTGCTCCTGGCGGCCCTCTGGCCCATTACCGATAATTTTAAATACAATATTTTCCTGGACATGATGATCCAGCCCTATGAACATCCTTTTTACAACGGCGTCACCTTCGACAACATCGAGGGCGCGCCTCTGATTCCCCAACCCAAGCGCATGGACCGTATTTTGATCTTTGGCATGCAAGGCACCTACGAATTCCTCAAGGGCCTGGAATTCGGGGTTCATTGGTATTATATCCGGGACAACTCCAACATCGCGCTCTACGATTATAATCGTTACATCGTCGGCTGCCAGTTCGCCTACCGCTATTAGGAAAGCGTCGGCGCGGCTTCTCCCGGTGCAATCGTCATCAGCCGCGTTTTTGCTCTATCTTTAAGGTATCGAAATAGGGTAAAATCAGTTTGTTGTCACACCGCCGCCTTCTATTCCAAAAATTAATTTCCCGGGAAAAAGTTAAGAATTTTCTCCAGGTGCCGATATCTGGATTAACGGTATTATCTGCGCATCCCCTTGGGATGTCCTGAAACCACCGACCGGAAAAGGTCGTCTAGAGGGAAAGCTTATGATTGCACGTCATCTGCTCAAGTCTGTGCTGGTGGTCCTCGTGGTGATGCTGGCCTGCTCCGCCGCCGCCGGCGCCGATGCCGTGGGCCGTCTGACCATGGTGGAAGGCCGGGTGGAGCTCTTGAAGAACGGCAAGCTGCCCGCCATAACCGTCAAGGTTGACCAGCCGGTGGGGTCCGGGGATGTCATCCGCACCAAGTCCCTGTCCCGGGCCCAGATCACCTTTATCGATGACTCCACCCTGACCATTTCCCCGGAAAGCCGCATCGCCATCGATGAATTCAAGTTCGATGCCGCCCAGAACAAGCGCCATGCGGTGGTAGAGATCTTTCAGGGTCTGGCCCTGGCCGTGGTCAACAAGATCATCAAGGTCGAGGAACCGGATTTCGTCCTCAAGACCCATACCGCCATCGTGGGGGTGAGGGGCACCGAGATCGGCATCCGCCTCAGCCCTAACAGTTCGACGATCTTAAATTTTAAGGGCCTCACCCAGGTGGGCAACGCCTTTCCCGAGGTGAGCCGGCTGTACCTCAGAGCCTTCAAGGTGGCCTTCTCCTTCGGCAACTGG
>JBAZKX010000443.1:0-2906 GCA_041650575.1 Desulfobaccales bacterium | reverse complement strand
TGGATCAATCATATCCAGCCTAACAAGAATGTCGCTGCAGGTCAATGTCTTAGGGGGGCAGTGACGCCTTTGGCCGGGCCGCGGCGGCGAGGGCGGCGCCACATCTCCAACTTTGATGATGGCGGAGGCCGGGATCTCTGGTATAAAATTGATATTCACTAGAGGACAATCCTTGAATAGTGCTTATCTTATCCGGCGGGAGCAAGACCCGGGTGAGTCCGGCCGGGTGGCCGCCGGGACCAGTTCGAGAAAGGTCGCAATGGCGCGGATTTTAGGGAGCCGATATGGTGGCTGACGCCAAGAAAAAGGCGCACCCGATCCCCCTGAAACTCTATGGGTTGATCTTCATCGGGGTCTGGACCCTGGTGGCCGCCGCCTCTTTGGGTTGGAATCTGCTCCAGGACCGCGACGAGGCCTTAAGCGTGGCCCGCCACATCGCTGTGACCAACTACGAGCGGGACGTGCTCTACCGCCGCTGGGCCGCGGCTCACGGAGGCGTGTATGTCCCGGTGACCCCCCAGACCCCGCCGACCCCCTACCTTTCGAAGCTGTCCGAGCGCAACCTCACCACCCCCTCGGGCCGCCGCCTCACCTTGCTGAACCCGGCCTACATGACCCGCCAGGTTTACGACATGGCCGCGGAGGCCGGCCTGGCCCGGGGCCACCTTACCAGCTTGAAGCCCATCCGCCCGGAAAACGCCCCCGATCCCTGGGAAGCCAAGGCCCTTAAGGCCTTTGAGCAGGGCCGGGAGGAAGTCAGTGAAGTGGCCGACATCGGCGGCAAGCCCTATATGCGCCTCATGCGCCCCTTTGTCACCGAAGCCAGTTGTCTGCAGTGCCACGCCGAACAGGGTTACAAAGTGGGGGATATCCGGGGCGGCGTCAGCATCGCCATCCCTATAGCCAACGTAGGGCAGGATAGGTGGCACACCTGGTCTCTCATCCTGGGGCACCTGGCCTTATGGCTGGTGGGCGTGATGGGGATCATCCTGGCCGCCCGGCAGATCGGCGCCAACGCTGCGGCCAGGATCAAGGCCCAGGAGGCCGCGGCCGCGGCCAGCACCGCGGTCCAGACCATTGACGGCATGTTGGACGGGGTGATCATCACCGATCTTAAGGGACGCATTACCCACACCAATAAAGCCCTGACGGCTTATTTCGGTTGGGGCCCGGAAATCCTGGGAGAACTGGCCACACAGTTGGTAGTGGAACAGGACGGCGGCAAACTCCTGTCGGGCTTCACCGCCTGCGTCACCCAGGGCTACAAGCGGGACCTGGAGTGCCATTTCTTGACCAAGGACCGGCAAGAGGTCCCGGTTTTGATCAACGCCTCCCTGATCACCGACCCCGCCGGCCAGCCCATGGGGATGATCGGGGTGATCCGGGATATTACCGCCCTGCGCCGGGCCGAGGCGGCTCTGGAGACCGAGCGCCGCCGCCTCCTCTCCCTGCTGGAGGAGTTGCCCGCCTACGTTTACCTGAAGGCTCCGGATTATTCCATCAAGTTTGCCAACCGCTTCTTCCGGGAACGCTTCGGGGACCCTGGCGACCGGCGCTGCTTCCAGATAATGCGCGGGTGCGATTCCCCCTGCCCGGATTGCCGGGCCATGCAGGTTCTCGCCACCCAGGAACCCCTGGAACATGAATGGGTCCACGCAAGCGGCCGGACCTACCGCACCTATGTGTACCCCTTTGCCGACTTCGACGGCTCTCCCCTGGTCCTGGAGTTGGGCATCGACATTACCGAGCGCAAACAGGCCGAAGAGGTCCTCAAGGAAAGGACCCGCACCCTGGAGGCCTTTTTTGCCCATGCCATCTCACCCCTGGTCTTCCTGGACAAGGACTTCAACTTCATCCGGGTGAACGCGGCCTATGCCCAGGCCTGTCATCGCGACGTCTCCGAGTTTCCCGGCCACAACCATTTTGAATTCTACCCCGACGAGGAAAACCAGGCGATCTTTACCCGGGCGGTGAAAACCAAGACGCCGTATCAGGCCGTGGCCAAGGCCTTTGTCTTTCCCGATCACCCGGAATGGGGCGTGACCTATTGGGATTGGACCCTGGTGCCGATCCTGGATGAAGCGGGGGAGGTGGATTTTTTGGTCTTCGCCCTGGAGGACGTTACGGCGCGTAAAAAAGCTGAACAGGAGATTCAGCAGTTCAACGAGGAGCTGGAGGAGCGGGTACGGCTGCGCACCGCCCAACTCGAAGCTGCCAACCGGGAACTGGAAGGTTTTTCCTACTCCGTGTCCCACGATTTGCGGGCCCCCCTCCGGGCCATTGACGGCTTCTCCCGGATTCTCGTTAAGGATTATGCCGGCGGCCTGGATGTCGAAGGGCAGCGGCTCATGGGGATCATTCGCGCCAATACCCAGAAAATGGCCCAGCTCATCGACGACCTCTTGGCCTTCTCCCAACTGGGACGGCGGAAAGTGCAGGCCACCGAGGTGGACATGAACCGGCTGGTTAGCGACGTGGTGGCGCAACTCCAAGACGCCGCGGGGGACCGGCAGGTGCAATGGGACCTCCACCCCCTCCCCGCCGCCTGGGCGGACCGGGCCTTGATGCAGCAGGTGTGGATCAATCTGCTGGATAATGCCCTCAAGTTCACTCGTCTCCAGGAGATCGCGGTCATCGAAGTGGGCTGCCGAACCGAAGACGACGAAAATATCTATTATGTCAAGGACAACGGGGTAGGCTTCGACAACAGCTATGTCCATAAATTATTCGGGGTTTTCCAGCGCTTGCACCGCTTTGAGGAATTTGAAGGCACCGGGGTAGGGCTGGCCCTGGTGCAGCGCATCATCGAGCGTCACGGTGGCCGCGTCCGGGCCGAAGGCCAGCTCAACGGCGGGGCCACCTTCTCGTTCACCCTGCCGCGCCGCCAGCCAGCCCAGGCCGGACCC
>JBAZKX010000442.1:0-2925 GCA_041650575.1 Desulfobaccales bacterium | reverse complement strand
ACCCGAAGATCAGGCCGCCGTAGGATTTCATCATACCGGCGATGATACAACCGACTGCCAGGAAGAGGCCGCCGGTGATGGCGCCCACTTTGGGACCGTACTTATCCTGGATCCGGCCGCCGGGGATCATTAAGAGGGCAAAGATAATGACGCACAACGAAAAGGGCGTAGCCGCTTCCGCATTGGTCAGGTAGGTCCAGCCGGCCGCGGGACCTTCGGTGATGAGCTGGCCCGCTTTGGGCACGCTAATCAGGGAGCCGGTCCAAACGCTCCAGGCATACAGGATGCCCAAACAAAGGTTGACGGCGGTGCCGCAAAATACGACTACCCACGCTTTTCCTGGAACTGTGTCGGCCATGAGTTCCCTCCTTAAGATAAAAAATGAAATAGAGCTTGCGGGTTATGTGGTTAATAATTGCCCAATCTCTCGGATCCTCAATCGACACCTCCTCCCCGAGATAAATTTGATATCGTGGTAAATACTGCAAAGGACCTGCCAACCCGATAATAGCCATGAAAAATTTCGAGAGTCAATTAAAATAGTTAAAATCATTGACATTATGAAATTTTTCTCAAGCTCTCCCCTTAAGGCCCGAGCCTGGATGAGAAGGTCTTTTAGGGACATTCTCCCCACAATGAGGGGTGCTTTACCCCACCTAATGGAGGAAAAGGGAAAGCCCGGGCCGATGACAGGGGACTAGGCGCCGGGCCGTGAGACGACGCTGGGCGCGCCATCGGGGTCAGCCTGGGGCTAGACAGGCCGGAGGCCTGTGCCACTAGATTTTTTGGGCAGAAAGGGGAAGCGGACCTCAGGATCAGAGGCCCGCAATGGTGGCCGGCTGGGCGGCTACTGCCACCGGGCCCAGAGGCGTTCGGCCGCGGCCACGGTGTCTTGCAAGTCCTGGCGGGCATGGGCCAGGGAGACGAAAAAGGCCTCAAACTGGGAAGGCGGCAGCATGACCCCGGCCGCGAGCATCCCCTGGAAGAACTGCCGGAAGCGATTGAGGTCGCAGCGCTTGGCGTCCTCCAGGTTGGCCACCGGATCGGGGTTGAAGAAGACGGTGAGCATGGAACCCACCCGGTTGACGGTCAGGTCCACTCCCTGGCGGGCCGCGGCCTGGGCCAGTTCCCGGGCCAGCCAGGCCCCCTGGTCTTCCAGGTCCT
The DNA here is from genome assembly GCA_041650575.1 of Desulfobaccales bacterium. GTDB lineage: Bacteria > Desulfobacterota > Desulfobaccia > Desulfobaccales > 0-14-0-80-60-11 > 0-14-0-80-60-11. Next base: position 1,761 of record JBAZKX010000442.1, on the reverse strand, counting down.
CATAGACGCCGGGCTCCTCCAGGGCTTTAAGCGTAGCCAGTCCCGCAGCCACCGCCACCGGGTTGCCGGACAGGGTGCCCGCCTGATATACGGGGCCGACCGGGGCCATCTGGCTCATCAGGTCCCGCCGGCCGCCGTAAGCGCCCACCGGCAAACCGCCGCCGATGATCTTGCCAAGGCAGGTGAGATCGGGCCTGACGCCGTACAACGCCTGGGCCCCGCCCCGGGCGACCCGAAAGCCGGTGATCACCTCATCGAAGATCAACAGGATGCCGGCGGCGTCGCAGATCTGCCGCAAGCCTGGGAGGAAACCGGGTTGGGGCGGCACCACCCCCATGTTGCCGGCCACCGGCTCGACGATGAGGGCCGCGATCTCTCCGGGATAACGACTAACGGCCCGGCGCACCGCGTCCAGGTCGTTGTAAGGCAAAGACATGGTCAAATCGGCGATTTCCGCCGGCACCCCGGGACTGCCGGGAATGGCGTGGGTGAGGACGCCGCTGCCTGCGGCCACTAGAAAAGAGTCGGCATGTCCGTGGTAACAGCCGTCGAACTTGATCACCCGGGGTCGACCGGTGGCGCCCCGAGCCAGGCGCAAGGCGCTCATGGTGGCTTCGGTGCCGGAATTGACCAGGCGCACCATCTCGAGGCCCGGCACCGCGGCGCATAAGACCTCGGCCAGCTCCAGTTCTCCCGGGGTGGAGGCCCCGAAGCTGGTGCCCAGGGCCGCCGCGGCCTGGACCGCGGCCACCACCGGCGGCGCGGCATGCCCCAGGATCAACGGCCCCCAGGAGCCCATATAGTCCAGGTAGGAGTTGCCGTCCACGTCAAAGACCCGGGACCCTTCGCCCCGGGCGATGAGCCGGGGGTTCAGGCCCACGGCCTGCCAGGCCCGGACCGGGCTGTTCACCCCGCCGGGGATGATCTCCCGGGCGGTGTTAAAGAGTTCCTCTGATTTGGCATACCCGGTCATCATTGGCTCCTGAATAGTTAAAAGTGAGCAGTTGGCAGTTAGCAGTTAGCCAGATCCGTGAAAGCCTGCTCACTGCTCGTCATCTACTCCCCCCCGGAAATAGCGCATGGTGGTCTTTTTCAGTTCGGTCTCGCTGAACAGCAATTCGTAGTCCGTAAGGCCGGTTTCCGCCGCCATCTGCGCCGCGGTGGCCACGCACTCCTCGGGGGTGCGGCCGTGAATCATGGTATAGAGATTATAGGGCCAGGCGGGGGCCGGCCGCCGGGCATAGCAGTGGCTGACGGTCCGCTGGGCGGCCAGGTGCTGGCCGATGCGCTGGAGGTCGGCTTCGGGCACCGCCCAGGCCACCAGGGCATTGGCCTCAAAACCCGACTGCTGATGGCGCAGGGTGGCCCCAAACCGGCGGATGTAACTCCGGGCCATGAGGCCCCGGATCACCTCCAGCAGGGCCGCCTCCGGGATTCCCAGGGACTCCGCCACTTCCTGAAAGGGGTGAGGGCAGATCTCCAGGTCCCGTTGCAGGGCCAGGATTACCTTTTGGTCCAGATCCGACAACATCGATGACTTTCCCAATCCTTTAGGCAATATAGATCAATCGGCGAGGCTTGGCAAGGGCGGAGTAGGCTCGAAAGCCGTGGCAGGACAATGAAAAACGCCTGGGGCGGCAATTTCCGTCCGTTCAGCGCCAGCTCACCCGGTCTCCCACCCGGAGGCGGTGCCGCTCGGCAAACCCGGCGGGGACTTCCAGCACAAAGTTCACCGGCTCAGGCGAGGTCAGGTTGCCGGGG
>JBAZKX010000441.1:0-2927 GCA_041650575.1 Desulfobaccales bacterium | reverse complement strand
GGGCTCCGACATCCAGGTGGTCTCCAGCAAAGGGCACATCAAGGACCTGCCCAAAAACGAGCTGGGGGTGGACCTGGAGCGGGACTTTCAACCCAAATACGTCACCATTCTGGGGAAGGCCAAGGTTATCCAGGAGCTCAAGAAAGCCGCCGCGGATATCAAGGAAATCTACCTGGGACCCGACCCGGACCGGGAAGGGGAGGCCATTGCCTGGCACATCGCCGAAGTCCTGGGCGACAAAAACCACCGCTTTCACCGGGTGCTGCTCCTGGAGCTGACCCCCAAGGCCATCAAAGAGGCCCTGGCCAAGCCGGTCAAACTGAACCGCGACCGCTACGACTCCCAACAGGCCCGGCGGGTTCTGGACCGCCTGGTCGGCTACCAGATCAGCCCCCTGTTGTGGCAGAAGGTCAAAACCGGCTTGAGCGCCGGCCGGGTGCAGTCCGTGGCCCTGCGGCTGGTCTGCGACCGGGAACGGGCCATCATGGCCTTTGTCCCGGATGAGTACTGGACCCTGGACGCCTGCCTCGAGGCCGCGGCGCCCCCGCCCTTTGTGGCCCATCTCTACAAGCACAAAAACAAGAACATAAAACCCGGCAGCGTGGTGGAGGTGGAGAAGATTCTCGACGCCCTGGAGACCGCCGACTTTAGGGTAGCCAAGCTCGACACCAAGCCCCAGCGCCGCAATCCCGCGCCGCCGTTTATCACCAGCAGCCTCCAGATGGAAGCTAACCGCAAGCTCAGATTCGCCCCCAAGAAGACCATGCGACTGGCCCAACGGCTCTATGAAGGCATGGACCTGGGGGACGAAGGCCCCGTGGGCCTCATTACCTACATGCGGACCGACTCCACCCGGACTTCGCCGGAGGCCCTGGGCGGGCTGCGGACCTTCATCGGCGAAACCTACGGCGACGCCTATCTGCCCCAGGCCCCCAACCGCTTCAAGAGTCCCAAGGGCGCTCAGGAAGCCCACGAAGCCATCCGGCCCTCCGGGGTGGAGCGCCGGCCCCAGGACCTCAAGCCCTTCCTGGCCAAAGATGAGCTGGCCCTCTACGACCTGATCTGGCGGCGGTTCGTGGCCTCCCAGATGACCCCCGCGGTCTTCGACCTGACCACCGTGGACCTCAGCGCCGGCGATTACCTCTTCCGGGCCACCGCCTCGGTGCTGAAATTTCCGGGATTCACCAAGGTTTACCAGGAGTCGGCGGAGGTTGAAGATGTTGCGGGTCCGGCCAAGCTGCCGCCCCTGGCCCTGGGCGATGTCCTGAAGCTGCGAGATTTTGACCCCCAGAGCCACTTCACCAAGCCCCCGGCCCGCTACACCGAGGCCTCCCTCATCAAGGAAATGGAAGTCCAGGGCATCGGTCGGCCCAGCACTTATGCCACCATCCTCACCAACCTCCAGGACCGCCTCTATGTGGTCAAGGAGAAGACCGCGCTCAAGCCCACGGAGATGGGGCTGGTGGTGAGCGATTTGTTGGTGGAGAATTTTCCGGATGTCATGGACCCCGCGTTCACCGCGGGCCTCGAGAACGAGTTGGACCGGGTGGCCGAAGGCAAAGTCTCCTGGCAGCAGACCATGCGGGACTTCTACGGCCCCTTCGTCCAGGAGCTGGACGCCGCCAAGACCGGCATGCGCAAGGTGAAGAGCGTGCCCACCGGCCTGACCTGTCCCGACTGCGGCAGTGAACTGGTGGTGCGCTGGGGCAAAAACGGCGAGTTCATCGGGTGCTCCGCCTATCCCAAGTGCGGCTTCACCGGAGATTTCACCCGGGACGCCAAGGGCCAGATCATCCTCCAGGGTCCGGAAATGCTGGCTCCGGCGGCACCGGGCGAGGCCCCGGCCCAGGCCGCCCCGGTGCGAGGCAAGCCCGCGCCCAGCGGGCTTACCTGCCCCAAGTGCAACAAAGAGCTGCTGGTGCGCCGGGGCCGGCTGGGGGAATTCCTGGGCTGCTCCGGGTATCCCAAGTGCCGCTTCACCCAGAATTTCACCCGGACCCCCGAGGGACAGATTATCCCCCAGAACCCGGAAGACGAGGCGGCCCACCACTGCCCCCGGGAAGGCTGCGGCGGCCACCTGGTCAAACGCCGTTCCCGCCGGGGCATCTTTTACGGCTGCAATAACTACCCCAAATGCGACTTCACCCTGAACCAGCCGCCCCTGGACCAGCCTTGCCCCCAATGCCAGTTCCCCTGGCTCATGAAAAAGGGTAAGAAAATCCTCTGCCCCCGGGACGAATGCGGCTACCAGGAGGCCGCCGCCCCGGACGCGGCCGTCAATGAGTGAAGGTTTTCAGTTTTCAGTAAAAGCAAAAGCAGACCTTCGTGGGAATAGTCTGGTTATGTAATGCTTGGCTAAATTTCGAGGCCGTTTCACAGAAGGAGTTTGGGAACGAGAGGGAGACAATAATTAATATCCACCACCATCCGCAAGCAGCAGATAGTCCTCTCGGAAATTCTGCCCCCGAAAATGACCACCGAAAACCGAAAACCGAAAACTGAAAACCAGTCTGTCACCGTCGTCGGCGGCGGCCTGGCCGGCAGCGAGGCCGCCTGGCAGGCGGCCCGGCGCGGGGTTCGGGTCCGGGTCCAGGAGATGAAGCCCCGGAAGTTTTCGCCCGCGCACAGCTCGCCGTCGTTGGGGGAGCTGGTGTGCAGCAATTCCCTGAGGTCCGATCGCGTGGAGAGCGCCGTGGGGCTGCTCAAGGAGGAGATGCGGCGGCTGGACTCGCTGATCATGGCCGCGGCAAACGCTACCCGGGTGCCCGCGGGCAAGGCCCTGGCGGTGGACCGGGAGGCCTTTGCGGCCTTCATCACCGAGGCCCTGGCGGCCGAGCCCCTGGTTGAGATCATCCGGGAGGAAGTGGCGGCCCCGGACCCGGAGGTTACCACCATCATCGCCACGGGGCCCTTAACTTCCGAGCCCC
>JBAZKX010000440.1:0-2931 GCA_041650575.1 Desulfobaccales bacterium | reverse complement strand
ATTGCGTGGCCAAGTCGGGCACAATGGCAGCTAATTCTGCCGCCAGGGCAGTCAATCCTTCCTCTTGCAAGGCCCAGCGGATCGAGGCGAGATCAATTTTGCTCGTGATCCCCCTCAGGTCAAAACCCAGGGTTTGGGCGATCTTTTTAAGCGCAGCTTTCAACATCCAGACGCCCCCAAACCCCCGCGAATCCTTGCCAGAACCTTTGCATGACTGCCTTGCTTCCCACGGTAACCCTTATATAATCCTTTAGGAAGTCGTTTTTAAAGCCGGCGCCGACCAGGATTTTCGCCTCCGCCAGGCCTTTGACGACGGCCTCAACTTTGCCGCGGCAGTCAATGAGCACAAAATTGGCGCTTCCCGGGCAATGCGGTATCCCGGCCTCCGAGAGCTTCCGTACCAAAAACTCTTTGCCGGCCTTCACTTCTCGGAGCAATTCCGGAATGATGTTTGTAGCTGCCAGCAGGCTTTCCCCGAAATGCACCGCCAGACCGTTGACATCAAAGGTCGGTCTGACTCGGCGCAGGACTTCAATAACTTCCGGACAGGCTGCGGCATATCCGAGTCGCAAGGCCGCCATGCCGCACAGCTTGGAAAAAGTCCTGAGCACGATCAGGTTCTGAAAATCGTTGACTCTCTGGATCGCGGTTTCAGGATAATAATAAAAATATGCCTCATCTATGAGTAACAGAATCTCCTGTCGAGCCGCGTGTTCAATGAGTTTGAGGAGTTGGGCGGGGGGCAGCGCATAACCGGTGGGATTGTTGGGATTCACCACCACCGCCAGGCGCACGCCGGACAGCCGGTCAAGAAACTCCTCCCAGGGAAAGGACAGGTCGGATCGGTATTCCACCCATACAGGCCGAGCGCCGAACATGCGGCAATAAACCGCATACATGGCAAACGTGGGGTCCGTCAGGAGGACCTCGTCTCCGGGTGAAACATAGGCCTCAAAGATATATTTGATGGCGCCGTCAGAGCCGTTTGATAATAGGATCTGCTCCGGCAAAAGTCCATTATGGACCGCGATCTTGGCCTGCAGACCCCGGTATTCCGGATAAGTCGCCAAATATCGGGCCGTGACCGAGGCCAGGGTGCGCTGGACAAAATCCTCCGGCAGCCCGGGGACCGCCTCATTCATGTCCAGGCGCAGATAATCATGGCGGGAGTACCCCGGCGGCTGGGTGCGGTAAAGATCAGCCACCAGTTTTTTGGGTTCCGGCCGGGGGACTCGTTTCAAGCTTTTTCCCCGCTGGATTGAAGGGAGGGGTTATGAATTTGAGCCGTGCGCCAGGGACAGCCGTTGCAGGCCTCCACCTGCTGAGACAAGCCGCGCCGGTGCAAGGTGCGGGCTTGCTCCACGAGGGGATCATGCCAGCAGGACGCGATGCTCCGGTCCCTGGCGTTGCCCATGCATAAGAGACGATAGTCGTCATTATTGCAAGGCATGACCGCACCGGTCCATTCGATGGTCAGGCGTTGCCACAATTGCGGGCAGGCCCAATGAGGGTTAACCAAATCTTTGACGCGGTGGGTGCTATCTTTGTAGTCAATTGCGGCGACTTCGTCGGCATGAGCCGACCAAAAGCGGCTGTATTCTTCCAGGTCAAGCCCGGGAAACTTGACGGTTTGAACCCGGACCCGCGGCTTTGTGCACCCTTTCTGAGTTCTCAAAGAGATGAGCTGATCCAGATTCTCCAGAATCCGGTGGAATTTGGCGCCCCTTCTTTCCCGCTCGAAGGCGACGGGGTCGGTGCCTTCGACCGAAACCGAAATCCGGTCTAAGCCCGCGTCCATGAGCCCGCGAGACATCTCGGGGGTCAGGAGCATGCCGTTGGTATTGAAATATACATCCAAAACGCCCCTGGCTTTGGCATAGGCCACCATCTCAACCACCCGGGGGTGCAGCAAGGGCTCGCCGCGATAGCTCAGTTTGAGCCCCCAAAGCCGCCCGCCGTGGCATTCGTCCAGGATCTTTTGATAAAGGGGGTAATCCATATCTCCCAGTTGGTCTTTGGCCAACAAGGGGAGCTTGTCGCAAAAAGTGCAGCGGAGATTGCAGCGACTGCTGATTTCGACGTCCAAATGGAGCGGGAAATCCCTGACGATAAAATTAGCCGGGTTTTCTCGCCAACAACGGCGGTATTCTTGATATTCGGAATCCTGACTCTCATGCGAGGGTTCTCCGCCGAGAAAATAAAAATTGGAATTGGCAGTAGCTTTAACCATCTCAACTCTCGGCGTTATAGGGCGTGTCAGTTTCGGAAAACCCATGTTCTTGCAGCCAGGCGATTACCCCCGGCACCTGCCAGGCATAATCGATATCACAACCGCCCCACTGCTTTAAAGGGTAGATCTTTTGCCCCATCCACTTTTGCGGCAACAAACCCTCGGAAATATTTTCCAGGCAGGGCGGCCGGACGATAGAGGTTCCCATATCCGCAAACCAGACATCCCCCTGTGAATCCCGATCGCATGACAAGGTCTTAGGGTCCCCAAAGGTCTCAAACGGCACGAACGGGTGGAGCAGGCCGTCCGGGCCGATTTTTCTGGCCCGCAGGGGGCTCCACATATTATAGCGGGAAACAGTGACCGCGGAGTCATATTCCGGATGAGTCCGGAGGACCTCGATGCCGGCATCAATGGTCTCGGCCAGGATGGTGGCGGCATTACAGAATAACAGGACCATCAGTTCGACCGTCTCGTTCCGCTTGGCGGCTTCGTCCCGAATTACCTGATAACCGTGCAGATAAGCATCTTCCCCCAGCGCCTCAGGGGTGGCCAACTCAGGGGGACGCACAATGACCTGGGCCCCCAACTCTCGGGCGATGGCCATGATTTGCTCATCGTCAGTGGAGACGTAGACCCGGTCCACCGCGCGGGCATATTGAGCCGCCAATAACGGATAGACCGTCACGGGGCGCCCCAAG
>JBAZKX010000439.1:0-2932 GCA_041650575.1 Desulfobaccales bacterium | reverse complement strand
GCGATGCCCTCATTCATCCCCTGGTGATCCGGGAGCTCCAGGCCCGGGCCGCGGACCTGGAAGGCCGCGGCGCGGACCTGGTCATCGTGGAAGTGCCGCTCCTCTTTGAAGCCGGCCGGGAGGGGGCCTTTGACCGGGTCATCGTCGTCGCAGTCCCTGAGGCCGATCAAATCCAGCGCCTCCGGCAGCGGGACGGCCGCGGCGAGGCCGAGATTCATGGCATCCTGGCGGCCCAATGGCCCTTGACGGATAAAGTGGCCCGGGCCGACTACGTGGTGCACAACGATGGTAATCTTGCCGTCACCCGCCAACAGGTGCAAAACATCTGGGAGAAACTGAAAAATCAGCTTGACAGTAAGCGCTAAAAAGGTTAGCGTCGATAATAACCTACCTTAAAGAATCTACTGGCCCGATACAATTTAAAGAACTTTTAAGGAAAATCCCGTTTATCCCCTTGGCTTCGGTTGGAACCTGTCCGCACTCCTATTCTGATTTACGGCTTGGAACCCCTGATAGCCGCTAACCCGGCGTGGGTCATCGACTCAGCTTAGTGCGTGGAATTTTTCTCATATTGAACCACAAATATCACCTGGTGTGGGATGCCCTGATATGCCTGAACAAGAGGTAATAATGAATTTATCCGATTTGAAACACAAAAAAATCAATGACTTAGCTGCCTTGGCCCGGGATCTGAGTGTGGAAGGCGCGGCCGGGCTGCGCAAGCAGGAACTCATCTTCGCCATCCTGCAGGCCCAGGTGGAGAAAAACGGCGTTATCTCCGGCGGCGGGGTTCTGGAAATCCTGCCGGACGGCTTCGGATTCCTCCGGGCCCAGGACTATAACTACCTCCCCGGCCCCGACGACATCTATGTCTCGCCGTCCCAAATCCGCCGCTTCAATCTGCGTACCGGCGACACCATCGCCGGGCAGATTCGCCCTCCCAAGGAGGGAGAGCGCTACTTCGCCCTCCTCAAGGTCGAGACGGTCAACTTCGAAGATCCATCGGTAGCCCGGGACAAGATTCTCTTTGACAATTTAACACCGCTGTATCCCGATCAGCGGCTGAAACTCGAAACGGCCCCGGACAACTTCTCCGCCCGCATTATGGACCTGATGACCCCCATCGGCATGGGCCAGCGGGGTCTCATCGTGGCCGCGCCGCGCACCGGCAAAACCATGCTGCTCCAGAATCTGGCCAACAGCATCGCCACCAACCACCCCGAGGTCGTGCTCATCGTGCTCCTCATCGATGAGCGCCCCGAAGAAGTGACGGATATGCAGCGCAGCGTCAAGGCCGAAGTGGTCAGCTCCACCTTCGACGAGCCGCCCCAGCGCCACATCCAGGTGGCCGAGATGGTCCTGGAAAAGGCCAAACGCCTGGTGGAGCACAAACGGGAAGTGGTGATCCTGCTCGATTCCATCACCCGCCTGGCCCGGGCCTATAACACCGTGGTGCCGGCCAGCGGCAAGATCCTCTCCGGCGGTCTGGATGCCAACGCCCTGCAAAGGCCCAAGCGCTTTTTCGGCGCCGCCCGGAACATTGAGGAAGGCGGCAGCCTCACCATCATCGCCACCGCCCTCATCGAGACCGGCAGCCGCATGGATGAGGTCATTTTCGAGGAATTCAAGGGTACCGGCAATATGGAAATTCACCTGGAACGGAAACTCGTCGAAAAACGCATCTTCCCATCCATCGACATCAACCGTTCAGGTACCCGGAAAGAAGAACTGCTGCTGCCGCCCGAGGACCTCAACCGCATCTGGATCCTGCGCAAACTCCTGTCGCCCTTGAGCCCCGTGGACAGCATGGAATTCTTGCTGGAAAAACTCCGAGGCACCAAAAACAACGCCGAATTCCTGGGCGCCATGAACCGCTAACCATAATCTCTACCCACAAACAAAAAAGGGCGCACGAGATGCGCCCTTTTTTATAAAAACCTGATGAGAAAGGAAGTCTCCATCTGGTGGCACAGGCGTCTCGCCTGTGCAGGCGCAGGCTAAAGCCTGCGGCTACAGACTATCTTTTTGCTCTCCACTACACCCAGGTACTGTCTTTTTTATTCCAGTTTTTCTTGATCTCTTCCTTGTCCTTCTTGGTGGCGCCGAAGGCCGATTCGCACACCGACTCCCATTTGTGGGGATCGGACCGGAAGTCTTTTTTATAAGGACTGTTGGGCGAATCCTTGCAAAAAATCGTGGGCATGCCGATGAGGCGCTCCACTTCAGCGCCGCAAACCTCGCAGGTGGTCAGGGGCGGGTCGCTCATCTTCTGCTCGACCTCAAAAATATGGCCGTGATCCTTACACTTATACTCATAGGTGGGCATGGGGCTCTCCTTAAAGGGGTGAGCTAATTGCTTGACAAGACACCCTCGGGGGCGCTAATTTTAGGAAAATTCATTTATTCTTAACAGATTTTTCCCTAAAGGCCAAGTGCGGATTATCCGCGGCCCGGCCGCGGCGACGCCGCCGATCCCACCGGCCGGTCCAAGGTACTCTTGATTACTTAAGGAGGCTCCTATGCAAGTTCCCACCCTCCAGTCCGTTACCGTAGAAATCCTGGTAGATAACTTCTTCGATGTCTTTGAGCCTTCCCGCCCCGGCATCGTGGAGCGGGTCGTCCCCGGCCGCCTGAAAAAGCCCCTGCTGGCGGCCCATGGGCTGGCCTACCTGATCACCCTGAACCAGCAAGGCAAGCTTACCCGCATCCTTATGGACGCGGCCAACTCCCCCTTACCCCTGTTCAACAATCTGGAAGCCCTGGAACACGGGCTGGATGAAATCGATGCGGTGGTGGTTAGTCACGGCCATCCTGACCATTACGGCGGATTGTTTGAATTTCTGGCCAAGCGCTCCGGCGGGCCTCTGCCGGTTTATCTCCATAAAGACGTGTTTTTCCCCAAGGTCCTGGTTACCCCCCGGGGCCGGATCGG
>JBAZKX010000438.1:0-2932 GCA_041650575.1 Desulfobaccales bacterium | reverse complement strand
GTTGGACGAGATTCCCGTGTCCTCCCACTGCCCCCACGGGCGCCCCCTGTGGCGGGTCATCAGCTACCAGGATATTCGCCAGAGCTTCCGGCGGTAAAAAAGGGGGCGAAAAGGGGAAAAGGGAAAGAGGCGAAAAGGAAGAAATCTCCCCAGGTCATTTCTTTTCTTTTTCCCCTCTTCGCCTTTTGCCCCCCCAGGTTATTTTTAAAGGAAAGCCAACTTCAGCTTTATGATCACATGGAAGCTACCACGCCCGATCATCTAGACAAACCCCGGGTGGCGGCCCTGGTGGGCGCCACCGCGGTGGGCAAGACCGCGGTGGCCCTGGCCCTGGCCGAGGCTTTAAGGGCCGAGATCGTCAACGCCGACTCCCTCCAGATCTACCGGGAGCTGGACATCGGCACCGCCAAGCCTACGCCGGCCGAGCGGGCCCGGGCGCCCCACCACCTCATCGACGTGGCCAACCCGCAGGAGGCCTATGACGCGGCCCGTTACTGCCTTGAGGCCCGGGCCGTCCTGGCGGCGCTGCACGCCCGGGGTGTGCCCCCCCTGGTGGTGGGCGGCACCGGTCTCTATATCAAGGCCCTGCTCTCGGGCCTCTTCCTCGAAGGCGGCCCCGTCCCGCCGGTAAGGGCCCGCCTGCGCCGGGAGTTGGGGGACCTGGGGCTGCCCGCGCTCTATGCCCGCCTGCTCCACCTGGACCCGGACACCGCGGCCCGGCTCCATCCCCACGACACCTACCGGATCATCCGGGCGTTGGAAGTGATGGAGGCCACCGGCCGGCCCCTGTCCGCTCTCATTGCCGCCCACCGCTTTCAGGACGCTCCCTACCGGGTGCTGAAGCTGGGCCTGAGGCTTGACCGGGAAGAGCTTTACCAGCGCATCGACCAGCGGGTCCAGGTAATGCTCGCGGCCGGCTGGCTCGAGGAAGTCGAGGGGCTGCTGGCCCGTTACCCGCCGGATCTAAAACCCTTGCAGGCCCTGGGCTACCGCCACCTGATCAACTTCCTCACGGGGCGCTGGACCTGGGAGGAGGCCCTGACCCTGTTGGCCCGGGACACCCGCCGATACGCCAAGCGCCAGCTCACCTGGTTCGGCTCCGACCCGGAGATCAGGTGGTTTGCCCCGGATGAGATCGAGGAGATGTCCGCAGTATTGGGGGAGTTCTTCGGGTAGCCCGATCTTAAGGCCCGATCTTCAGGTTATCTGCCGCGCCGCGGGGGAGAGGGGTTTTTACTGCCACGGGGAATAGACTGCGCCGGCCCCCGGGACCCGGAGCCAGTTTGGGGTTGACCCGAGCGGCTAGATTTGTTAAGGAGTAAAGAAAACTCGCACAATTTATGCCGGTTGTCGAAGCATCCCCTGTTTTTGCAGAGTTCTCGCCCAAAGAGAGTATCGATGTTCCCCAAGGGAGCCTGGTTCATCATCGCCGGAGTTCTATTGCTGGCCCATACCGTGGTGCAGGCTGAGCCCTATCTGAAGGTATGGAAAGATGGGGTCGTCTATTACCATTTCACCAGTTGGGAACCCAACCGGCCCAGGGGCGCGGGTAAGCATCCCCCCAAACTGCGGGGAGAGGCCTGGGTTCAGGTACCGTCAGCCCGGCCCAAGCGCCCGGCCGCGGCCCCAGGAGCGACCCGGGGGGCATCCGAGGTTAAACCCGCGGCCGTGTCTTGCTTGAGCGCCGCGGCTCCGGCGCCCTTCATCCCGGAAACGCCAGAGGCGGCGCCGGCCGCCAAACCCTATGCGGCCCCAGGACCGATGTGGGCAGGCAGCGGCTTTCTGATGAATTGGCTGACGAAATTAGGTTGCCGTTCCCCCCTGGTTTTGCCCGCCTCTGCCGGTCACCCGCGCATGGGCCGTCCTCAGGAGGTTCCTGCCGGCCCCGCGCCTGAGCCGGCCGTCCCGGAGGGCTGGAAAAATTTACTGAAATACGCCCAGGAATCGCCTCCCGCCCTGGCCCAAGTGCTGCCGGGTCCGGCTTATTCCGGAGACTTGGGCGCGTTCGGGTATAGATTCCCCGTGGCCGGCCCCTTTTCCTTCCGGGACACCTGGGGGGAGGCCCGCAGTGGGGGGCGGATGCATCGGGCGGTGGATATTTTTGCCCTCGAAGGATCGCCGGTCTATGCCATCACCGCCGGGGTCATCGATTCCCTGGCCACGCTTCCGGAAGCCGGTATTTCCTTGTTTCTGCGCGGCCAAGACGGCCGGGGGTACGGTTACATGCACCTGCAGAGCTACGCCGCGGGCCTGGCGGAGGGTAAAGCGGTGCGCCCGGGAGACCTGATCGGCTATGTGGGCCGCACCGGGGTGGTGACGTCGGCGGCGCACCTGCACTTTCAGGTCTATGCCGACCATCGCTTGTGCAGGGATGAACTCCTGAACCCCTATGGTTTTCTGGTCCAGTTATGCCAGGGCATCGGGGTCACCGACTTAAACCGGCCTAAACTGGCCCGCTTAGAGAACCCGGGGCTCAGAGGCAAGGAGATTCAAGTCTACCGGCGGCCGAACTCCGCGGCGCTCAAAGGCCGTAAGAACTCCTCGGTATTGGTAATCAATAATTTCTGATCTGCTGGTCTGAAGCAAAATTATGCTTACTCACGGTCGGCGAGGGGATGAAGACCGGAGGCATCCCTCATGAAGGTCATCGCGGTTAACGGCAGCCCCCGAAAAACCTGGAACACCGCCACCCTGCTGAAAAAAGCCCTGAAAGGCGCGGCCTTACAGGGCGCCGACACCGAACTGGCGCATCTGTATGATTTCAATTTCAAGGGCTGCATCAGTTGTTTCGCCTGCAAAACCAAGGGGGGCAAGAGCTACGGCCGGTGTGCCGTCAGGGATGACCTTAGGCCCCTCCTGAACAAGATCGGAGCCGCCGACGCCCTCATCTTGGGCTCCCCTATCTACTTCGGCGCGGTTTCCGGCGAGATGC
>JBAZKX010000437.1:0-2933 GCA_041650575.1 Desulfobaccales bacterium | reverse complement strand
TGGTTTACGGCGCCGGCTCCGTCCTGTCGGTGCTGCTGGTGCTGGGCATCCTGATCCTGGTGTCGCTTTTGGCCACCTGGCGCCCCCTGCGCTGGGACACCACCAAGGGGGAGACCCAGTCCCTGTCGCCGGTCACCCAGGCCCTCCTGAAGCAGGTCACCAAACCCCTCACCCTGACGGTCTTTTTACCCGAGGGGGCCGGTGAACGCCAGACGGCCAAAGAGATCGTGCAGCTTTATACCTATAACCATCCCGAGGTCAGTTACCGCTTCGTGGATCCCGAGCGCGACCCCCTCCAGGCCCAACAGGCGGGGTACCGCTATGCCGGCAACGTGCTCCTGGATTACCAGGGACGGCGCCAGATGGCCGACCAACCCGACGAAAACGCCATCACCAATGCCCTGCGCAAGGTCTTGAACCTGGAGCGCAAAAAGGTCTATTGCCTCACCGGCCATGGCGAGCGCAGCCTGGATGATGCCAAGACCGGGGGCCTGTCGATTGCCAAAAAGGCCCTGGAAAACGAAGGCTACGAAGTCGCCAACCTTAACCTGCTGACCCAGGGGACGGTGCCCAAGGACGCCGCGGTACTCATCGTGGCCTCCCCCAAAAAGCCGTTGCTCGTAACCGAAGTCCAGGGCCTGAAGGCCTACCTCGAACGCGACGGCCGCCTGCTGGTCATGCTCGAGGCCTTTGAAGACGGCGGCCTCAAGGATTTCCTGGCGGATTACGGGGTGGTCCTGGATAACGGCATCATCCTTGACGTCAACCAGGTGAGCCAGGCCCTGGGACTCAGCGCGGTCATGCCCATCGTGTCCCAATACGGCCCCTCCAAGATCACCCGGGATTTCCAGAACCTCGTGACCATTTATCCCATGGCCCGGCCGCTGTGGCTGAAAAAAGACCGCCCCGAATTGACTCTGCTGCCCCTGGCCACCACCATGTCCACCAGCTATGAGAAGCTGGGCAAGGAGTGGGTCAAGGCCGATAAAGCCGCGTTCGACGCCGCCACCGACAAAAAAGGCCCCTTTACCCTGGCCGTCCAGGTCGAAATCAGCCTGCCGCCCGCCAAGGCCCCTCAGGCCGCCAAGGGCCAGGCCGCGCCGCCGCCCCCGGCCGCAGCCAAGACCTATATGGTGGTTTACGGCGCCGCGGATTTCGCCGCCAACGGCTTCTTCAACCTTTTCGGCAACGGCGACCTCTTTTTGAATACCACCAACTTCCTGGCCCAGGCCCAGGAGCAGATCACGGTGCGGGCCGCGGGCAAGGCCCAACTGCTGACCCTCAAAACCGGCCAGATCTGGGCCTTGTTCCTCACCAGCCTCATCTGGGCTCCCCTGGTGATGCTGGTGGCCGGGATCTGGGCCTACCGGAGACGGAGGGCCCGGCGATGACTCCCCGGCGCCTCCTTCCTTATCTGCTGATCTTCCTGGTCCTGGCCGGGGCCTATGCCGGTCTCCGCTGGCGCCAGGAAGCACAAAACGCCAAACAGGAACAGGCCAAAAAGGTCTTTCAGGTCAAGGAAACCGAGATCAGCGGCTTCAGCCTCAGCCGGGGCGCCGCCGAAATCCGCCTGGCCAAGCAGGACAAGGTGTGGTACCTCACCTCGCCCCTCCACGCCAAGGCCGACCAGACCGTGGTGGATAACCTCCTGGTCACCCTGGCCCGGCTCCGGATGGAGCGGGATCTGGGGGCGGAAAAGGACCTCAAGACCTTTGGTCTGGATAAGCCCGCGTTGGTGGTGAAGTTCACCGCCCAGGGGCAGCCCCACCAGCTCGCGGTCGGCGCCAATGTCCCGGGCGATCAGGCTTACTATGCCCTCAGGGATCAGGACCCACATCTGCTCATGATTAGCGGGGGCAGCAAGGATTCCCTGGATCGCCAACTCCTGGCCCTCCGGGACAAGACCCTGCTGGGCTTCATCCTAAGCGAAGTCAAGGGCCTCAGGATCAAGGCGGGAAACACCGCGGTGGACCTCGAAAAAACCGGACCCCGGACCTGGCTCTGGGTGGGACGGCCCGACGTCAAGGTGCGGGGCGACCGGGTGGAGAAGCTTCTCCGGGAAATCCACCTGGCCCGGATCAAGGACTTTGTGACGGGGCCGCCCCCCAAAAACCAGGCCCTCGGTCTGGCCCCCGGGAAAAGGCTGGAAATTACCGTAGTGACCGCAGCCGGCAACCATATCCTCTTCCTGGGCAGCAAAAAAGACGACGCGGTCTATGCCCGCCAGGGTGCGGATGGCCCTGTTGTCCTGGTGGACGCTACCCTGCCCGAAGCCGTCACCAAGACCCTGGACTCCCTGGAGGACCGCCGCCTCTGGTCCGGGGCCATCCCCGAGGTGAGCCGGGTCGCCTGGGGTCCCCCCGGCCAGCTTTGGACCGCCAGGAAGGATAAGGATTTCTGGAAGCTCACCGGCCCGGGTCAGGCGGCTACCGAAGTGCCCGCGGTGCGCCTCGAAATGGCCCTGTGGAATTTCCAAAAGCTAGAAGGCGCGCCCCTCAAGGCCCCGGCCGCCGCACCGGGCGGAGCCCCGGCCTTTGTCCTCGAATTCTTCAACCAGGCCGACAAACCCGTCTTCCACCTGGAAGAGATCGGCGCCGTGGGGCAAAGCACCCTCAAGCTGCTGACCCGCACCGGCGAGACCCCGGTGATCGCTCTGACCCCCCAGACCGCGTTCCGCCAATGGCAGGAAGAGATGACTCGGCTGACCGTGTCCGCCAAGAAACCCGGGAAGGCCTCGGGCAAAAGCCAAGCGGCCCCAGGCGGCAAGCCCTAAGCCAGGTAGGGCGGGCGTCCCCGCCCGCCACTAATTTTTTATGATGAAGCGCTACATCCTGAAGAGAACTAAGGAGACCACCCCGTGGCCATCTTGCTGACCAATGATGACGGGATCTACGCCCCGGGGCTGGCAGCCCTGTACCGGGAGCTCCAAGGCC
>JBAZKX010000436.1:0-2938 GCA_041650575.1 Desulfobaccales bacterium | reverse complement strand
AGGCCGCCGAGTTCACCCAGGTGGGGAGACCCCTCCAAGCGGTAGCGGTGATTTTTAAGGTCAATAAACACCCGTTGGCGCGTATGGGTGGTGGCGGCTACACTCCTGGCCGTCCGCATGGCCGTCATGAACTGCCTCAGGTCGGCTCGCTCCCGCTCCCGTTGCAGCGTGCGCTGTAGTCCCGGCAGTACCAGGGCCATCATCAGGCCCAATAAAGCCAGGACCGCGAGGAGTTCCAGCAGGGTGAACCCCAGCGCCCCGCCCATCCCGCGGGGCGGGGCCGCGGGGCCGCGGCCTTTCTCCGGCTCCTGGGCCGGGTAAGCAGTTCGAACGCCCCAACGTCCACTCAAATCAGCCAAACTGAATCACCTTCACCGCGGCGGCACTGTTCCCGACCGGCGGCCGGTTAAGGAGAACTCTGCCAGTTGGTGATGTCCTGATTCTCGCCGTCACCCCCTACGGCGCCGTCCGCCCCCATGGAATACATATCGTAGGGCCCGTGCTGGCCGGGGAATTTATAGACATATTCCCGCCCCCACGGATCTTTGGGCACGCCTTTGTCCAGATAGGGGCCGCCCCAGGCCGGCATGCTGCCGGGGTTTTCCCGCAAACCCTTGAGCCCTTCCTCCTCAGTGGGATAACGCCCCACGTCCAGATGAAAGAGGTCCAGCGCCGTGGCCAGAAGCTGGATCTGGGCCTGGGCCGACTTCTGTTTGGCCTTGCCGACCCGGCCCATGAGCCGGGGGGCGACCAGCGCGGCCAGCAAGCCCAGGATAAACAGCACGATCATCAGTTCGATGAGGGTAAAACCGGCGTCTCGTCGATCTTTTTTGATCAAAGCGTCACTGCCTCCCGTGTTTCTTAGAATTGTATTTCATAGAGATTGAGTATGGGCAAGAGCAAGGACACAATAATAAACGCCACCATCAGGGCGGTAACCAGGATCAGCACCGGCTCGAGCAGGGCCATGAGCCGCCGCACCGCGGCCTTGGCGTCTTTTTCCAGGGAATCCGCGGCGGATAACAGCATCCCCGCCAACTCGCCGGTCTCTTCGCCGATGCCTATCATCTGGAGAAACAGCTCGGGAAACAGACCGACTTTTTTTAACAGGCCAGAAAGCTGCTGCCCTTTTTCCACGTTGGCCAGCACGCCGGACAGGGATTGGGACATGTAGCGGTTGTTGACCGTGGCGATCACGACCCGCAGGGACGATACCAGGGGAACCCCGTTGTGGAGCAGGGTGCCCAGGGTCTTGGCAAAAAAGGCCGCGGCCACCCGCCGGCTCAAATCGCCCACGAACGGGGCTTCCATCTTGAAACGGTCTATGGTCATCTGCCCCTTCGGGCTTTTGACCAGGCGCACGATGATGAACCAGGCCCCCGCGGCCAGCAGGATGCCGAGCCACCAATAGGAGAGCATGGCGTGGCTGAGTCCCATCAACAGGCGGGTACTCCAGAACAGATTCTGCCCCATCTCTTTAAAGAAGGATTCGAAGCGGGGCACGACATAGAGCAGCATGAGGATGAGGGAGAGAGCCCCCACCCCGGCCAGGATCGTGGGGTAGATCAAGGCGGTGAACAGGTAGCTGCGGAATTCCCCCACCGAAGTCAAATAGTCGCCCAGGCGGGCGCAGGATTCCTCCAGGAACCCGCCGGCTTCCCCGGCCTGGATCAGGCTGACGTACAAAGACGAAAAAATGCGGTGCCGGCTGAGGGCCTCCGCCAGGGTTTTGCCGCCGTGGAGATCCCTCAGGATCTGGTCCAGGATCTCTTTCATGGCCGGCCGGGTGGTGACCTCTTTCAAGGCCTGGAGCGCGCGGTCCAGGGGAAGGCCGGCCTTGAGCAGCACGGCCAGCTCTTCGGTGAACAGCACCACCTCGCCCAATGGGACCCGCCGGCGGCGGAATGACAGCCAGCTTGCCGGTGAACTTGAGCTCTCCTCCCCCTTGCTGATGCGCAGCGGGATCAAGCCGCCCTGCTGTAGGTGGAGGACCACCAGACGTTCCTCCCGGGCCTCCAGAGTGCCCTGGATGATACTGCCGCTGGTGTCGCTGGCCCGGTAATGAAAAATGGGCATGCTTACTCCTGGGTCACCCGGAAGACCTCCTGACTGGTGGTGAGGCCCTGGGCCACCTTGGCCCAGCCGTCGCCCGCCAGGGTCTGCATGCCCTGTTTCACGGCCATTTGCCGCAAGGTGCTGGCATCGGCCCGTTTCAGGATCAACTGGCGCATGGGTTCATGCACCAGCAGGAGTTCATAGATACCGGTGCGGCCTTTGTAGCCGGTGTGGGCGCAGGCCGGACAGCCCCGGCCGCTGAACATCTGTTCCGGCAACTTGACAGGGACCGAACCGTTGGGAGCGACGCGCATTTCTTCCTGCACGGTCTGAGGCGGCAAAGCCTCCCGGCACTCGGGACAGATAAGGCGCACCAGCCTTTGAGCCAGAATCCCCAGGATAGCCGAGGCCAGGAGAAAATCTTCAATGCCCATTTCGATCAAGCGGGTGATGGCTCCCGCCGCGTCATTGGTGTGCAGGGTGCTGAACACCAGATGCCCGGTGAGGGCCGCGTGCACCGCGATTTCCGCGGTTTCCCGGTCCCGGATTTCCCCCACCAGAATGACCTCAGGGTCCTGGCGCACGATGTGGCGCAGGCTGCGGGCAAAGGTCAGGCCGATGGAGGGCTTCACCTGCATCTGGGTTACCCCCTTCAGGCGGTACTCCACCGGGTCTTCCACCGTGATGATCTTTTTTTCCGGAGAGTTGATCCGCTCCAGCGCGGCATACAGCGTCGTGGTTTTGCCGCTGCCGGTGGGGCCGGTAACCAGGATCATGCCGTTCGGCTTGTGGATCAGGCCGTCAAATTGCTCCAGTTCCCGGGGAGGAAAACCTTGCCGGTTCAGATCCAGGATGACCTTCTCCCGGTCCAGGATGCGGATCA
>JBAZKX010000435.1:0-2952 GCA_041650575.1 Desulfobaccales bacterium | reverse complement strand
GATTGTTTTGTTATTCAACATTTTACTTTACTCCTAATTAAATCTCTCAGTAGATCTTGGTCTATAATTCCCTGACCTTTTTGATACTGGGCTTCTTTCGGTGATGTTTCCTGAAATAGATAACCAGAAGGAGATAGGTAATGAGGCCGCATATAGCACCATCAAGCCGCATCTGCTTCTGGCCATGAGTTGATATACTTACAGGTGGTTTTTCCACCAGCCGAATAATTTTTCCATGACCGATCGGAGCTTATAAATCGGGGCGATATCTCCTCGTTGTAAACAGAGATGTGCCTATAAAATCATTCCTTTAATTTCAAAGGGCAGGAGAACCTGCCTCGGTTTCATATCCCTAAAGTTATCATTAAGCCGCCCTTTTTTGCAAGTACGCCGATATTCCATCCCCACATATGTGCTGCTAGTGTCCTAATTTGATGAGGACACTGCCCCTCTGCTGCTCCCCTTGCGCAATTGATTTCAATCAGTTAACATTAAAGATTAATAAATTTACTGCCGGGAACTTGCCGCGGATCACCGCCTGCCGAAAGCTACCGGCCGGGCAGCCCCTCCATCCCGCCCGGAACCGCTTGCATCTGATTGCTAAATTTAGGTTCTGAAAAATCGGTGCACTGGCGTCCCGCCGGTGGTGTTTTGTGGTGCGTAGAGTGCACCCTACCTGGCGGGCAAGGTCTGCCCTGTAATATCGAGCACGAAACGCCGTGCCTTATGTGTATATGCAATTATCGGAGAAATCTATGAAAGTTCGGGAAGATTTACGCAACCTGGCCATCATCGCGCACGTGGATCATGGCAAGACCACCCTGGCCGATGGCATGCTCTGGCAAAGCGGCATCTTCAGGGAAAATGAGCAGGTGGTGGAGCGGGTCATGGACAGCATGGACCTGGAACGGGAAAAGGGCATCACCATCATGGCCAAGAACATGGCCATTACCTATAAAGGCGTCAAGATCAACATCGTGGACACCCCGGGCCACGCGGACTTCGGCGGCGAAGTGGAGCGCACCTTGAACATGGTGGACGGCGTCCTCCTCCTGGTGGACGCCACCGAAGGCCCCCTGCCCCAGACCAGGTTCGTCCTGGGCAAGGCCCTGGAGCAGGGTTTGCCCGCCATCGTGGTGATCAACAAAATCGACCGCCCCGACCGCCGCATCCAGGAGGTCCTGAACGAAATCTACGACCTGTTCATCGACCTGGACGCCACCGAAGAGCAGTTGGAATTCCCCGTAGTCTATACCAACGCCAAGGCGGGCATCGCTCTCACCGACCCCGACGGCCAGGGCCAGGACCTGGTCCCCCTGTTTGAGACGATTCTTAAGGCCATCCCCGCTCCGGTTTATGATCCAGAGGCCCCCTTGCAGTTCTTGGTTACCAACCTGGACTACAGCGACTACGTGGGCCTCATTGCGGTGGGGAAAATCGTCAACGGGGCGCTGCGCCATGGCCATGATGTGGCGCTGCTCAAACAGGGCCAACTGGCCGGCAAGGCCAATCTCAGCCAGTTATACAGCTTTGATGGCCTGGAGCGCACCTCTCGGGAGATCCTCGAAGCCGGCGATCTCGCCGCAGTGGCCGGAGTCCCCGAGGCCTTCATCGGCGACACCCTGGGTGACCCGGAGGACCCCCGGCCCCTGCCCGCCATCACGGTGGAAGAACCCACCATCTCCATGGTCTTCTCGGTCAATACCTCGCCCCTGGCCGGCAAGGAAGGGCGTCTCCTGACCTCCCGGCACATCAAAGAGCGCCTGGACAAGGAAGTGCTCTATAACGTCAGCATCCGGGTGGAGCCGGCGGTGACCCCGGACGCCTTCAAGGTCAGCGCCCGGGGGGAACTCCAACTGGCGGTGCTCATCGAGATGATGCGCCGGGAGGGGTTCGAACTGTCCCTGTCCAAGCCCAAGGTCGTGACCCAGGAAATCGACGGCAAGCTCTGCGAACCCCTGGAGCTGGCGGTGGTGGATATTCCGGAGGACTTCGTGGGGATCATCACGGAAAAGCTGAGCAGCCGGCGCGGCCGCCTGATGAAGATGATCAACCACGGCTCCGGCCGGGTGCGCCTGGAATTTGAAATCCCCTCCCGCAGTCTCATCGGCTTTCGGGGCCAGTTCTTGAACGATACCCGGGGCACCGGGCTGTTAAACACCCTCCTGGTGGGCACCACCCCCTACGTCGGCGAAATCACCGGCCGCATCAACGGCGTCCTCGTCGCCGACCGCCCCGGCCGGTCCGTCCCCTATGCCATCTTCCACCTGCAGCCCCGGGGCACCATCTTTGTGCAGCCCAACGACCCGGTGTACCGGGGGATGATCGTGGGGGAAAATACCCGCCCCGACGACATGGTGGTGAACATTACCAAGGAGAAGAAACAGACCAACATCCGGGCCGCGAACACCGACGAGGCCCTGCGCCTGGTGCCGGCCCGCCAGTTCACCCTGGAGCAGGCCATGGAGTTCATCAACGACGACGAACTGGTGGAGGTCACCCCGAAATCCATCCGCCTGCGGAAACGCCAAATCAGTTGACGGCCATCGGGGCGGCGTCTTCACCGCCCCTTCAACTCCCCTCCCCGCCCTCGGGACTTTTCTGCTTCAAAAGGCCTGGAAACCTCATAAAAAAGCCTGAAATTATGCTAACAAACCCTTCCCAATAGGGGGTGATGTGCTTATATTATTGGCACATTTACCGTAACAGGGAGGTCTTCGATGGAAGTACGCACCATCCTCTGGCCCACAGACTTGTCCAAGAATTCGATCAAAGCCGCCAAGCACGTGTCCTCACTCGCCGGAAAATATCAGGCTAAAGTCATCCTCCTATACGTCGGAGTGGATTTGGCGTCGTATTTCCGCGCCTATGGCGACCCCAGCGAGACTCAATTAGAACATTTTCAGGGTTGGGAATTGAAGCAGGCCAAAAAGCACCTGGAAGGCGTGTGTG
>JBAZKX010000434.1:0-2956 GCA_041650575.1 Desulfobaccales bacterium | reverse complement strand
AGGGGGACTTTAAAACCCCCCTTTGAAAAAGGGGGGTAGGGGCAGGAGTGTCCGGCAGAGATTTTGCATGAGATGGCAGATTGAAAACGAAAAATGGAGCCGGAGGGCTTTGGCCGAGGCCGGCGCAGTCTATTACCGGCGGCAGCAAAAACCCCCTCTCCCCCCTAAGTGAGGAGAGGGGAAAAGCTTGAAAATTCCGTGAGATAGTCGGTTTTGGAGAATGTCCTTTTTCAAACAGATATTTCCTGACTTCCACGCAAAAACCTTGCCGGACACGCCTGGGGTAGGGGGGATTTTCATTCCGGCCGCAAACAGCTAAAGAAGGCGATCATATGGACAAGCCCAGATTCAAAGACGTGCAAGAGGCCGAGGCGGCCCTGGGAGAGCGGGGCCAGGAAAAGTACTTATTGCGCCTGTACGTGGCCGGCCTTACCCCCAATTCCCTCCGGGCCATCGACAACATTAAGCAAATCTGTGAAGAGCATTTGCAAGGCCGCTATGAACTGGAAGTCATCGACCTTTACCAGCAGCCGGTGTTGGCCCAGGGCGAACAGATTATCGCCGCCCCTACCCTCATCAAAAAACTGCCCCTGCCGTTGCGTAAGATCATCGGCGATATGAGCAATGTAGAGCGGGTGCTGGTGGGGTTGGATTTGCGGCCCAAGGCTAAAGCTTCCAGCAAAAGGTAACAGCATGGCAACCAAACAAGAACTCCTGGAAGAGTTGGCCGAAGTCCGCGCCCGCCTGGAAGAAGCGGAAGACACCCTGCGGGCGATCCACCACGGGGAAGTGGACGCGCTGGTGATCTCCGGGCCGGAAGGGGAAAAGGTCTATACCCTGAAAGGGGCCGACCATTCCTACCGCATCCTGGTGGAGACCATCAACGAGGGGGCCGCTACCCTGACTCCCGACGGCACCATCTTTTACGCCAACCGGAAGTTAGCGCAAATGCTGGATCTCCCCCTGGAAAGGTTGATCACCTCCGCCATCGCGGATTATATCGCCCCGGCGGACCGGGAATGGTTCGAGGCCCTCCTGTCACGGGGAAAACAGGGCGAGAGCCAAGGCGAGGTTCGACTGAGAGCGGCAGACGGCGCTCTGGTGCCGACTTACCTGTCCCTCAGCAGCCTGAAGATCGAAGGTGTCCCGGATACGGTTTGCCTGGCGCTAACCGACCTGACGGAGCAGAAACGGCAGGAAGAGATCCTGGCCGAAGGGCGCCTTTCCCGGGCCATCCTGGAACAGGCGGAACACGTTATCATGGTGTGCAATGCCAAGGGCACCATTACCCAGTCCTCCCGGGCGGCTCATCAGCTCTTTGCCGGGAATCCCTTGCTGCGGCTGTTTTCGGAAGCCTTCCCCATTAGTATTATTACCTATGGCAGTACGGACGACTTGCCATTCGCACAAGCGTTTTCCTTGGTTCCGGTGCTGGAGGGGCAGGTTTATCGAGACGTGGAAGCCACGTTTCAGCGCGGGGATGGCCGAAAGTACCATCTGCTCCTGGATGCCGGGCCGCTTTATGGCGAAAACGGGGTGATTCAGGGCTGCATTGTGAGTCTTACGGACATAACCGAGCGCAAGCGGCAGGAAGTCGAGCGGCAGCGGCTGTTAGCCGAGCAACAGGCCCTTACCGAAGAACTGACGGCCACGAATGAAGAACTCCAGTCTCAGGCTGAAGAGCTGACCGTCCAAAAGGAGGAACTGGAGAGGCTGAACGCTGACCTCAGGGTCCAGCAGCAACTCCTGGAGGCGGCCAACGAGGAGATGGAGGCCTTCTCTTCCTCCGTGTCTCACGATCTCAAGGTCCCGGTCCGGGCCATCGATGGCTTTGCCCGGATGCTGAAGGGAGACCACGCCGACAGACTCGATACCGAAGGTCTCAGGCTCCTCCAGGTTATCCGTACCAATGCCAAACTCATGAATGTGCTTATCGACGACCTGCTCGCCCTGTCCCGCCTGGGGCGGCTGCAGGTAAGAAAATCCGCCGTCAATCTTGCCACCATATCCGGCCAGATTTTCAAGCAACTCCGGGAGCAGGTCCCGAACCGGGACTTGCAGATTACCATTGGCGACCTGCCCCCGGCCCTGGGCGATCAATCCTTGCTGTACCAGGTCATGACGAATTTGCTGACTAATGCCGTCAAGTTCACCAAATCCCGGCAGACTGCGGCCGTCGAGGTGGGCGGGCTGACCAAGGGCAAAGAAAATATTTACTACGTCAAGGATAATGGGATTGGGTTTGATGAGCATTATATCAGCAATCTCTTCCGCCCCTTCCAGCGTCTGCACAATGAGGAGCAATACGAGGGCACCGGCATCGGCCTGGCCATTGTCAAGCGCATAGTCCAGCGGCACGGCGGCCGGGTCTGGGCTGAGGGCAAAGTCGGCAAGGGCGCTACCTTTTACTTTTCCCTTCCCAAGAATGGCGGGGTGAGATCGGCAAATTAGAGCTCGGAATGCCTTCCAAGAGATCGTTGCTCTCTGCTATATCTACGGGACAGGTCGTAGCTTTTAAGCTTCCGGGCCGCCGGGCGAATGGCGTTCATCTCCGCGTGGCAGGTGGGGTCGCGGTCCTGAAGCACGGTGCTGTGCCCCACGGCCAAAACCTCCTGCCCCCGCACCAGACAGGCCCCAAAAGGCCCGCCCTCCACCCCCCGGCCACGGGGCCCGGACGTATGCCAGGGCCCGCCGCATAAACTCCGGATTGGGGGAAAACCGAGCCACCATCGACAACCCTCTTCACCGGCCCTTTGTCCAATTACTATAAGGTTGATATATCATGGTCGCAACCCGGCCATACCCCCTCTGCATCTATCCTCCGCCGCGCCGGCCCCTCACGAAACGCCCCCTTTCCCTTCCGGGTCATGTCGGTAATTTATGGGAATTTTTAAAAAGTTCAAGGGTTGGCAAGTGATCCATAAGGCGATTCTAAAATTATTCCTGCTCTCCGATA
>JBAZKX010000433.1:0-2956 GCA_041650575.1 Desulfobaccales bacterium | reverse complement strand
GACCTGCTCAACGGTCATCACTACCTCCTTTTTCTCAGAAAAAACAGGTAGATGATGACCTCGAAAACTATTTTCCGTCAATCATCTTTTTATTACGTACAGTAGCAAGATATATTGCAGAGCTAATGGGCAAAAAAAGGCAGGGTCATGGTTGACCCTGCCTTGGTTCTTTGCTTAGAGGAATGGTCGGTTAACTCTTCCTGAACCTCCGCCATCCCTCCAGACCCAGAAGGCCGGAGCCCAGGAGCAGCAGGCTGGGGGGCACCGGCACCGGATTGGTGCTGCCGCTCACGTTCAATGAGTAAATCCGGCCAAGTCCACCTTCCGACTCAGGGCCGCTGTCAAACCAGCTATAGGCTACCGAATCGCCCACGGCTAATTCCGGGGGTTGCTGGGACCCCCAGAGCCCCTTCCAACGGACGTTGTGCCCGTCTTGACTGACGAGAATCTTATCAAACGCGATGACCCCGCCGGGATTGGTATCATTTGGGTAATAAGGGTAGCCACCAGGGTTGGGGCCGGAGTCCGCTCCCTGGAAGGGATAATACCAGCCCAGCAGGTCTCCCTGTTGCACCTGAATGCCAGTACCCAAATCACTAAAAGTATATATCCGGTCCCAGGCCGAGGCGCCGGCGGGAATGGTCTCCAGGGGGCTTTCTCCCACCACCGTGTAACCGCTACCGTTGTTCCGGTAGATCATTAATCCAACCTGTCTTGACTCAAAGTTAGCCACCCAATCCGGTACGATGGATGACTGGGCAAAGATCGACCAGGAGGTGATCCAGCCACTCCCGCTTATGAAGCTATCTAGGTCGATAAAGTGGATGCCGCTGGCGCCGTCCCGCAATTGTCTTGCAGTAAGATCACTGTCGGGAACGCCGCCGCTGATGGTGTCCGCGTAGGCATTCAGCGAGACCGACAGCAATATCGCGGTTGCTATGGCCGTAAGAACGCGAATTTTTTTCATCACGTTTTCCCCTTGTAATATTCGTCTCTGTAGATGATTGAAAATCCTTGCCACACTTGAATGAATACGAGATATTGTTAAGATATCCCTCTAATATGCCAACAAAAAACCGGCTTACCCTTCCAGGCAACCCGGCTGTCTGCATCCTCTCCCTAACTTTCAGACCCGTGGCTTTCCGTCCCCGCCTCGCAGCGGGTTTGGCTTTTTCAAGATGTTTATTTATTAAATATTTAATTTAAAATGTCAATTAAAAAATCTGTTGCATAATGCAATAATGTGCAACTATCTTTTCATCCAAACGCAATTCCCCTCTGATAGAGGTCGGGCATGGTAGCCCCGACCACAGATAACTGCTATCTATCAATCCTTATAAAATTAATCAAAGTGGTTTGATATGAATATCATATAGTTGCCTGAAGCCCTGGCGACATTTAAAGTTTTAGTCCCAAGTGTCAGGTCTAAATTGATCTCGATTTGATGATGGTCAGCTCAAATTTTGGTCAATACAGCTTAATTACACCACCTGATTGATAACCCTCACGGTTTCCATCAGGCCAGGTTGCAGCACATCCACCAAGGCGATGCCGAGACCAGCCCCCGCCAGAACCCCCAGCGCGGCCTCCTCCACCTGTACGGGGTAGGTGTGCCGGAGACCGCTGCGCAGATTGGAGAGCCCCGCCATGGTCCGGACCGGTTTTTCCCAGACTTCGCCGCCGCTTAAAAGACGCACGGCCTTGACGACCGCCGCGGTCTGCTCCCAGGCGTCGGGCCAGGTGAGGTTGGGCAGGACCGGGTCGAAGATCAATTGGGCGTCGTTCAGCCCCGCGGCCAGGGCGTGCTCCCTCAGCTCCAGGGCCAGGGTGATCTTGCCTTCGAGCCCGGCCGCGGGGAAAGAGCGGGCATCCAGGAGCAGGAGCACCAGATCGGTCCGGTGAGCCGCGGCCAGGGGCAGAATCTCCCGGAGCTTGTCATCCTCCAGGGTGCAGGCGTTGAGGATGGGCAATTTCCGGCAGACCGCCAGCCCCCGGGCCAGGACCCGGGCGTCGGGGCTGTCCAGGATGAGGCGCAGCCCGGTGGCCTCCTGCACCGCGTCCACCATAAAGGCCATGCGGTCATGGCGCCGGGGCGGGAGAAAGCCGGGGTTGATATCGATCAGGTTGGCGCCGGCCTGCTCGGCTCTACGGGCCAGTTCCTGGAGCGGCCGGGGGTCGAGGAGGTCCAGCGCCCGGGCCACCGCGGGATTCAGGATATTGAGGTTATCCGCGGCAATGGTCAGAGGCATGGCTCCCTCCCCTGAAGCTCAGCCCGGACCTTCAGATAGGTATCTTCAGCCGCGGCGAGCGCCTGCGCCAGTTCCCGAGTCCATAGAGCGCGGACGGAGCCTGCGGGCAGTAGCGGCAGGTTGGCCCGGGCGATGTGGTGCGCCCCCCGGAAGCCCGCGCCCAGGAGTTCGCCGGCCACCAGCAGGTCGGAAACCAGGTGGGGCCGGCACCGCGCCCCGGCCTGGGCCAGCAGGAGCAAACCCTCCCGAGCCCGCTGCATGACGTGCAGGGGACAGGCCACCGCAGCTTCCAGGGCCGCGGCCAGCTCTCCCGGAACGCCGGATTTTCGGGCCCGGGACAGGTCAAAATAAGCCCGGACGTCCTCCTCCTGGAGCAGCGCCAGGGTCTCAGCTAGCCGCTGCACCTGCTCCAGGAGAGCTTCCCAGAAGAAGCCAGGCCCCTCCGCCGTCCGGGGGCGTCGCGCCTCGAGCCGCACCACTTTCGCAAGCAACGCCAGCCCCAGCGCGGCGCCGTGGGCCGCGGCCGCGCCGCCGCCGGGATCAGGCCGGGGCCGGGCCAGGGCTTTCAGGAAGGCCGACTCCATAATCCTCCAGATATATACTCGTTGCCAAAAGTTCTTTCTTATCCCCCCTCACCCTCACCCTCTCCCCCCGCTGGGGGGAGAGGGGACAAGAGGAAAGAACTTTTGACAAATGCTATAAGTCAT
>JBAZKX010000432.1:0-2972 GCA_041650575.1 Desulfobaccales bacterium | reverse complement strand
GCCAGCACCACCACGCCATCCATCCGGGAATTTTTCAGTAACACCCAGTTCGCTTGACTAACCTGAAGATATTCTGGAAAAATCGTGGTGGCGTGATAATTATCCGGCGCGATGCCGGCCTGGAGCACCGGCGCGAAGCGGGCTAAAGGGGCGTCCTGAAGCGGCGTCTGGCCGAAATCCGGCGGCTGATAGACCGGGAGGGGGAAGGCCATGGGTTGGAACCTCCGAAGAAGCTGTCAGCTTTCAGCTTTCAGCTTTTACCTTCTACCTTCGTTCCCAAGTTCAACTTGGGAACGAGAAAAAATTTCCGGGGCCTGGCTGAAAGCTGACCGCTGACCGCTCTCCATCATGGAAAAATATGTGTCCCGATGAGGCCTTGCATGGCCTCCGGCAACTTTTCGGCCTGGGTGATCAGGACCCGCTGCCCGCCCCGGGAGAGAAACTCCAGGGCCGACTCGATCTTGGGGCCCATGCTGCCCGTGGCAAACTGGCCGTCTTGCAGGTACTGCTGCGCTTCGGCGCTGGAAAGTCTCTTTAAAGGACGCTGCCCCGGCTGCAGGTAATCCACATAAACATATTCCACCGCGGTTAAAAAGATCATGAGGTCCGCAGAGATTTCTCCGGCCAGCACCGCGGAGGCCCGATCCTTATCGATGACGGCCTCCACTCCCCTTAACTCGCCGTTGGGCAGGCGGATTACCGGCACGCCGCCGCCTCCGGCCGCAATTACAATGATCCCGCCCTCCAATAGGTAGGCGATGATCCTCTGCTCCACTATGGTTAAAGGGCGCGGCGACGGCGCCAGCCGGCGCCAGCCGCGGCCGGCATCCTCCGCCAGATGCCAGCCCTGCTCGGTTTTCAGACGCGTCGCCTCAGCGGCCGCATAGAAGGGCCCGATGGGCTTGTCGGGGAAATTGAAAGCCGGATCATCCGCGGCCACCACCACCTGGGTAATCACCGTGGCCACGCCGCGCTCGACGCCCCGGCGGTGCAGTTCATTCACCAGACCCTGCTGGATCAGATAGCCCAGGCTGCCTTCGGAGTCGGCGTCGCACATGAATAACGGCATGGGAGGCACCGTAGCCCGGGCACACTCCATCTGGAGCAGCAATTGACCCACCATGGGGCCGTTGCCATGAGTGAGGACCGCGGCAAACCCGGCGGTCACCAGGTCGGCGGTGTGGGCCATGGCCTCACTGATGCGGCGGCGCTGTTCTTCCAGGGTGCCCGCCTCCCCCGGGCGGATGAGGGCGTTGCCTCCCAGGGCGATCACCGCTTTGGGGTACCGGACCGGATCAATGGACATTATCGGCAAGAGGTCAGTCTCCCGGGCAATTTCAACATAATATGTATATAAGCACGATTTGGTCCTTTGTAAGGCAAATCGGGGAGATAAAATCCGGGTGGCGCTTCCCCGGGGCCGTTGCGGGCCGGCTGATCCTGCCGAGAGAAAATATTTTTGTGAAAAAACTAACGATCGGATTTCCTCTCCGGGCTTAAAGTGCTAAAGTAAAAATTTGGATTCTAACTTAACAAAGAAGGCACATATCGATGAATTGGCTTTTCCGCACCCTGAGCACCTCGGTGGGCAAGAAACAGTTGATGGCCGTAACCGGCCTGCTGTTTCTGCTGTTTCTGACAACCCATCTCCTGGGGAACCTGAGCGTTTATGGAGGGCCGGCGGCGTTCGTGGCTTACGCCGAGCACCTGCACGCCCTGGGAAAACTGTTGGTGGCGGCTGAAGTGGGCATGGCCGCGGCTTTAATTATTCATGTGATTACCGCGCTGGTGCTGTTCGTGGAAAACCGCCGGGCCCGGCCGGTTAAGTACGCGGTGGACAAGAGCGGCGGCGGCCGCACCTTCAGCTCGCAGACCATGCCCTATACCGGTCTCCTGATCCTGGGGTTCATCGGGGTTCATCTGGCCACCTTCTCCCACCATATCGTCGATCAGACCAGCCGGAACATCTTCCAGATTGCCGTCGCCGTCTTTTCCAACAAGGGTTTCCTGGCCATCTACCTGGTCGCCATGGTCATCGTCGCCCTGCACGCCCGGCACGGTCTCTGGAGCGCCTTTCAGACGGTGGGGGCTAGCCATCCCAAATATATGCCCTTTATCCAAAAGTTGAGTATCGTCTTTGCGGTGATCGTCGGCATCGGCTTTTTTTCGCTGCCGCTGGTCATTCTGGCGATGAGATAGGGAGATTCTGATGCAACTTGATGCCAAGATTCCGGGTGGACCCCTGGAAACCAAATGGGACCGACACCGGTTCGACTTGAAACTGGTCAACCCGTCCAACAAGAGAAAATTCGAGATCATCGTGGTGGGCACCGGCCTGGCCGGTGGCTCCGCCTCGGCCTCCCTGGCGGAACTGGGCTACAACGTCAAAACCTTCTGCATCCAGGACAGTCCCCGCCGGGCCCACAGCATCGCGGCCCAGGGGGGCATCAACGCCGCCAAGAATTATTGCAACGATAGCGACAGTGTATGGCGTCTTTTTTACGACACCATCAAGGGCGGCGACTTCCGGGCCCGGGAGGCCAACGTCTATCGCCTGGCCCAGGTCTCCAACCTGATTATCGACCACTGCGTGGCCCAGGGGATTCCCTTCGCCCGGGAATACGGCGGCCTGCTGGGCAACCGGTCCTTCGGCGGCGCCCAGGTTTCCCGGACCTTTTACGCCCGGGGCCAGACCGGCCAGCAGCTCCTGCTGGGGGCTTATAGTTCCCTGATGCGCCAGGTGGCCCGGGGGCAGGTGAAGATGTTCCCCCGCCGGGAGATGCTGGACCTGGTGCTGGTGGACGGACAGGCCCGGGGCATCGTGGTGCGCAATCTGATCACCGGGGAAATCGAACGGCATACGGCCCACGCGGTGGTGCTGGCCACCGGCGGCTACGCCAACGTCTTCTATCTGTCCACCAACGGCATGGGTTGCAATGTCACCGCGGCTTTTCGGGCTTATAAGAAGGGCG
>JBAZKX010000431.1:0-2972 GCA_041650575.1 Desulfobaccales bacterium | reverse complement strand
CACCCGGTGTCTTGAAAGACCGGAAGAGACCATTCGGGACCTCATCCCTTATGCGGACGGCCTCTTCGTGACCCGCGGGGTCCTCAGGGCCTCTATCGATCCACAGATCCAGACGCCCATCATTTTGAGGGTGTCCGGGGGGACCAGCGTGGTGGGCAGGGACCTCGCCGATGAAATCATTACCACGTCCGTGGAGGAAATGATCCGCCTCAATGTAGCCGCCGTGGGCGTCTCCGTCTTTGTGGGAAGCGATTATGAACGGGATACCCTGGAGAACCTCAGCATGCTGGTGGACGATTGCGAGGACTACGGCATTCCAGTCATGGCCGTGACGGCAGTGGGAAAGGAACTGGAAAAACGAACTTCGCGTTATCTGGCCCTCTCCTGCCGTATCGCCGCCGAACTGGGCGCAAGGATCGTCAAGACCTATTATTGCGAAGAAGGCTTTGAAAAGGTGACGGACGGGTGCCCGGTCCCGGTGGTCATTGCCGGCGGTCCCAAGTGTGAGACCGAACTGGAGGTCTTCGAGTTTGTCTATGACGGGATGCAAAAAGGGGCCATCGGCGTCAACCTGGGAAGAAATGTCTGGCAGAGTCCCCACCCCGCAGCGGTCATGCAGGCCCTCAACGGCGTCATTCACGACAGCCTCACCCCGAGACAGGCGCTCGATCTGTTTGAAACCGTGCGGAATGGGTAATCGGAGGTCAGATGTCGGAGGTCAGAGTTCAGAAGGGACGACAAGCGGGCGGAGGCCATCAGCCATTAGCCATCAATCATCATCCAGTAACCAGTATCCAGCAACTGCCATGCGCGTTTTAATGTATTACAGTAATAAGGATATTCGGCTCCAGGAGATGCCCGTGCCTCGAATCGGTCCGGGGGAACTCCTTATGAAGGTTGTGGCCAGCGGCATCTGCGGCAGCGACGTGATGGAGTGGTATCGCCGCGACAAGGTGCCTCTGGTTTTGGGGCACGAGGTCGCCGGTGAAGTGGTTGCGGTGGGAGACGGGGTGCAAAAATTTAAGCCGGGAGACCGCGTGGCGGCCACCCATCATGTGCCCTGCAATACCTGTCATTACTGCCTGAACGGGCACCATACGGTCTGTGAGACCCTCCTCAGGGGGACCCACTTTGAGCCCGGCGGATTCGCTGAATTTTTGAGGGCCCCGGCCATCAATGTGGACCGGGGCGTCTTTCATATCCCCGACGGAGTAACGTATGAAGAGGCCTCCTTCATGGAGCCGCTGGCCTGCGTCCTCAGAGGCCAGAAAAATGCCCGGTTAAAACCGGGACAGTCGGTCCTGGTCCTGGGAAGCGGGATCTCCGGCCTCCTCCATGTGGGGGCGGCTCGGGCCCTTGGGGCTGGCCTGGTGGCGGCGGCCGACTCCATCCCCTTCAGGTTGAACAAGGCCCGGGAAATGGGCGCAGACCTCGTCCTCCACCGGGATGACGACATTCTAAAGCAGCTTCGCCAGGCCAATGAGGGCCGACTGGCCGACCTGGTAATTATCTGTTTTGACGGGTTTATCCCCCTGGCCCTTCAGGCTGTGGAGAAGGGGGGGACGGTCCTCTTTTTTGCGGGGGCCGGCGAGGGAGCGACTATTCCTTCCACCATCAACGACCTCTTCTGGCGGACCGAAATTACCCTGACCAGCACCTACGCGGGGGCCCCCGCTGACTGCACCACCGCTCTAAGCCTGATCCACGAAAAGGCCGTCCCTGTTCTGAAAACCGTGACCCACCGACTGGCGATGGCGGATGGACCGCTCGGTTTCCAGATGGTTTCCGCTCCCACTGACTATGACTGCATTAAGGTCATCATTGAACCACACGATAGCCTTGAAACCGCATGAGCACACCTGGGTCTGCACACCTCCGCATGACCATTCAGACGTCCGGTTTCGCAATCAACAATCGACAATCATCAATCCAACGAGGCTACGATGACGCCTAAACAGATTACCCTGGATCACGGAAGCGGAGGCGAGGCCTCTCATGAACTGGTCCACGACCTTTTTTTGAGCCAACTGGATAATGAATTTCTGCGACGGATGGACGACAGCGCCGTGGTGGACCTGGCCGGGGGCCGCTTTGCCATAACCACCGATTCCTATGTGGTGGACCCCATCTTTTTCCCAGGCGGCGATATCGGGAGTCTGGCCGTCCATGGGACGGTCAATGATCTGTCCATGCAGGGGGCAACCCCGCTTTACCTGACCCTCGGTCTGATCCTGGAGGAAGGTCTCCCCATGGAAGATCTCGTCAAAATCATCGGGTCAGCGGCCCAGGCTGCACGAGAGGCCGGGGTGAAGGTGGTGGCGGGCGACACCAAGGTGGTGCCGAAGGGGAACATGGACAAGGTGTTCATCAACACCTCAGGGATCGGATCCATTCCGCAGGGCGTAGAGGTGGGGAGCCACAACGCCCGGCCCGGCGATCTTCTCCTGATCAACGGCGACATCGGGGACCACGGAATCGCCATCCTCACCAGTCGCGAAGGGTTTGATTTTCACACCGGATTGACAAGCGACAGCGCCCCCCTCAACGGACTGGTCTCGACCATCCTGAAGGCCGGCTCCCACGTACATGTCCTGAGAGACCCGACCAGGGGCGGGGTGGCCACAGCGCTCAACGAGATTGCCGGCCAGTCAGGGGTGGGAGTAGAGCTTTTCGAGGAGACCCTCCCCATATCAAAACCGGTCACGGCCGCATCGGAACTCCTGGGGCTCGATCCGCTCTATCTGGCTAATGAGGGAAAGTGCCTGGTCGCCGTTGATCCCGGGGACGCGGATCGGGTACTCAAGGCCATGAGACGGCATCGGTACGGAAAGAAGGCCGCAATCATCGGTCAGATCACGGATCAAAATCCGGGCCGGGTCCTCCTCAAGACCCGTGTGGGGGGCACCCGCATCCTCTCCATGCTCACCGGCGAGCAGTTGCCGCGAATATGTTAAGGAGGCGTTAGGCGCAAG
>JBAZKX010000430.1:0-2995 GCA_041650575.1 Desulfobaccales bacterium | reverse complement strand
AAAAATTGAGGCCGACCTCCCCCTTAAGCAGCAAGCGGTTTAAATCCACGATAATGGTTTCCGTGCCCTGAGAGAAAGATTGTGGCGGGGAGGCCGGTTTGCCGGCCGGTGATTTTTTATTGGCGCGGATGATGTGGGCCACTTCGCCCGCCTTGTCCGAAAGCCCTCCGGCCATGCCCAGCACCTCCAATAGGGTGCGGGGGCCGATCAGGGAATAATAATCCGGTTTGTTGACCGCCCCGGTGACCGCCACCTTCTGGTACCGGTATTCCTTGACGGTTACCGTGATATTGGGGTTCCGGAGATAATTTCCTTCCTTATATAAGCGGGCCAGTTTCTTTTCCACTTCATGGGGAGTCAGGTCGGCCACCGGCACCGTGCCCACCAGCAGGAGGCTGATCTCTCCCTGGCCATTGACCCGTACTTCCGTGTTCAATTTGTCGGTATCCAGGAAATTGACCGCCAGCGTATCTTCCGGGCCCACTTTATAGTCCTTGAAGTCAACTATGCCAAGCTGGGGCGCCTGTTTCAGCAACTGCTCTTGGAGGCGGTTTGGCTTGTCCTGGGAATCCAACTGGGCCGCGAACTGCTGGGGACTGAGCTGAGCCGAAGACCCGGCGCAACCTGCTACCAGGAGCCCCACAGCGAGAACCATCAACCATGTCTGTTTTGATTTCATCGGTACGTCCGAATTATTTGGATTGATACAGCGAAAACGGGGTAATCACGAAAAGTCATCATTAAAGCCAACTTCCTTAGCTAATTGCCTTTCTGGGCCCAGCCCGAAATCTTGCGGGTTGGCAGGCAAGGTTCTTCCTTCCCTTCAGGATGAGCCTTCCACATCAGGGTCGGGGCCTTAGATGCGCTGGCGGCCGGATAGCCCCGGAAAGTCTTCATTTTTTCAAAGCAAGCTTCATACCATTACCCTAGAACTTTATTAGCTAATTATTTCGAATTGTTACCTTTGAACCATATTTATCTAACCTAATTTAATGTAAAGAATATTAAACATTCTGACGAGAAAAGTAAACCTCTGACTAATTTCCGTCCTGCCCCCCTTCATTTCCCTTCCTGACCGGCTGCCGCGAAAAAGTTCTAGCTGAGTGGTGACTGCATGCCTTCCGCCTGTGCTCGGCAAAGAGAGGACATACAAGCCATTTCAAAACCCAAATCTCTTAAATCGTCATTCGAAGTGAAGAATCTCGAATTTTTAAATAGTTGAAGACCCTTGGCTCCGCTCAGGGTGACAGGGAAAAGAGGTTTTGAAATAAGTTCCAGGCATCCAGAACCAAGGGCGGCACCGGCTAGCACGCATGATTGCTTGCTGGTCCGCATCGACCCCGAAAGTCTCCTTCCAGCGTAGACCCACCTGCCTGATTATTGGGCTAATCCTGGTCAATGCCAATTTGGGGCTTATGCAAAAACCTGAAGGACAGAAGAAAAATTGGGATGCCGGTGGCCTCGGCGATGATCCGAGCTATGCCGAAGTCGGGAATCCTTTGCCCTGAGAGGTAATTGCTCAGGCTGACCTGGGTAAAGCTCGGGTATTTAGCCTTGATGGCTTCATACAGGCGGCGCCGGCCTTCGGTTCCTTCGCGTTTGACCCATTCCCTTAAGAGCTTCATCCTGAATCGATAATTAGCATTATGTTAATCGTTGTCAAGTTATCCTAATATTTTTTAAATATATCTCATGCTATTTTTTGATTTCTTAAAAATCATCATCGATTAGTTAAACCTCATAATGGGGCGAGAATGAGACTTCTATGGGGCCGCCCTGGAGTTGCCAGTTTATCAAACCTTCATTTAAAGATGATCTGGGGGAAATCTTTTGCCTTCGCAGAATGCTTAGGTGGTCAGGAGAATTTCTTCACCGCTCCAAACTGCAGCCATCCCAAAAAAAATTCAAAATCTTCGAATTTCGGGTATTATGACTATTGAAGGGGAACCATTGGCAGAATGGGTAAATTGAGCTGTTTTAAAGCCTACGACGTCAGGGGGCGGGTCCCCGGGGAGCTGAACGAAGATCTGGCCTACCGGATCGGCCGGGCTTATGCCGCGTTCCTGTCCCCGGCCCGGGTGGCGGTGGGTCGGGATGTGCGCTACTCCAGCCTCCCCCTGGCCGCAGCCCTGGCTGCCGGGCTCAACGACGCCGGGGTGGAGGTTTGGGATTTAGGCCTGTGCGGCACCGAGCAGATCTATTTCTACACCTCCCACCTTAAGTTGGACGGCGGCATCATGGTCACCGCCAGCCACAATCCCCCTGAATACAACGGCATGAAGTTCGTGCGGGAGCAGTCCCGGCCCATCAGCGGCGACTGCGGCCTTGACGAGATCGAGCAACGGGCCGTCGCCCGGCAGTTTTCCCCTGCCCTGCGGCCCAAGGGCGCCAGCGTCGCCACCGACTGCCTGGAGGCCTACATCACTCACCTCTTGCAGTACCCGGACCTCGAGGCCCTGACCCCCCTCAAAGTGGTGGTCAACGCCGGCAACGGCTGCGCCGGCCCCGTGCTGGACGCCCTGGAGCCACACCTCCCCTTCCGGCTCATCAAGATTTGCCACGAACCGGACCCGGCCTTCCCCCACGGGGTCCCCAATCCCCTCCTGCCGGAGAACCGCCGCCTTACGGCCCAGGCGGTCAGAGACCACGGGGCCGCGGTGGGCCTGGCCTGGGACGGCGACTTCGACCGCTGCTTCTTCTTCGATGAGCAGGGGGACTTTATCGAGGGCTACTACCTGGTGGGGTTTATCGCCGCCGCGCTCCTGGCCCGGCGCCCGGGCGCGGCAATCATCCATGATCCCCGGCTGACCTGGAATACCATCGAGATGGTGCAGGAGGCGGGAGGCCGCGCCGTGATGAGTAAAACCGGGCACGCCTTCATCAAGGCACGCATGCGGGTCGAAAACGCCCTATATGGCGGGGAAATGTCAGGCCACCACTACTTCCGGGATTTCGCCTATTGCGACAGCGGCATGATCCCCTGGCTGCTGGTTCT
>JBAZKX010000429.1:0-2995 GCA_041650575.1 Desulfobaccales bacterium | reverse complement strand
GTAACCCTGGGCCAGGCGGTCGGGGACGTAGGGAAAACAGGGAAGGCCCAACTCCCGGAAAAATTCGTGCAGCACCGCGGTGGCAGTGAGGCCGTCGGCGTCGTAATCGCCGTAAACGGCCACCGCCTCCCCCTGGCGCACCGCCCGGCCCAGGCGGGCCGCGGCAATCTCCAGGTCGGGGAGCCCGAAAGGAGGATAGAGGCGCTCCAACGAGGGGTCCATGAACGCCAGAATGTCGTCCGCGGCGGTCAGCCCGCGGTTCAGCAGGATGCGGGCCACCAGAGGCGGGAGATTATGGCGGGCCATAACCTCGCGCCTCAACTCCGGTTGGTCCGGATACTCCTGCCAGGCCTTCTTGCGGCGCAATATTTGCTCCTTGAGCAAAAGCTGTCAGCGATCAGCTTTCAGCAGTCAGCTTAAAGATCTTTTAATTATCGTTAATGGAGCCAGGGTGCCATCATGAAACATCAGGTCAGCAGTTATTCCGACAAGGAAAGATCTTAATATTATTAATTATTCAATTGATTACAGCTATCAAAGCCACCAAAGCAAGCTTGCGACTACAGGTTTTGATCCTTTAGCTGAAAGCTGACCGCTGAAAGCTGACAGCTATATCACTCCACCGTCTCTCCCGGCTTCAGGGGAATCACCGTAATCTCCGGCTCGCCTTGGAGGCGCTCAATTAATTCTTCCGCGGTGCCGGTGAGCACCGGGAAGGTGCCGTAGTGCATGGGGATCACCCAGCGGGGTTTGAGCAAGCGACAGGCCAGGGCCGCCTCCGCGGGGCTCATGACGTAGTGGCTGCCGATGGGCAGCATGGCCAGCTCCGGATGGTAGAGCTCCCGGATGAGTTCCATGTCTTTGAAGACCGCGGTGTCGCCGGCGTGATAGGCCACAAAGCCGTTGGGGAACTCCACCACGAAGCCCGCGGGGTCTCCCGCGGCTACTTGCTTTCCTCCTACCTCCGTGGTCGAGGAATGGATGGCGTGGGTCATGGTGACCTTTAATCCCGCGATGGCCAGGGTGCCGCCTTTGTTCATACCGATGGTCTGGGGCGCCCCCTGGTCGGCCAGGATAATGCTCAGCTCATGGATGGCCACTACCGGAGCCCCGGTTTTTTGGGCCACCGGAACGGTTTCGCCCACGTGGTCGCCATGGCCGTGGGTCACCAGGATGACATCCACCGGTCCAACTTTATCCACCGGCGTGTTAAGCAAGGGGTTCGAGAGCCAGGGGTCGATGAGCACCGAAACCCCGCTGCCGCTCAATTTAAAGGCCGCATGGCCCAAGAAGGTGATTTTTACCCCGCGGCCGATCTGCGCTTGCGCCATAACCCCCTCCTGTTTCACACTCGTTTTCAGGCTTCCTTTTTATACTCTTATACTCGTCTATACTCGTCTCTTGTACTCGTTCCCAAGTTATACTTGGGAACGAAAATTTTCCGTCCAAGCTCTGCTTGGACACCTTTTGTTAATAGCTGATGCTGACCGCTATCTCACTGCACCAATTCTTCCAGAGCGTCCAGGTTTTTGCGCAACCCCAGGGCGATGAGGGTGTCTCCCGCCAGAATGGGCGTCTCGTGGCTGGGGTTGAAGAGCATATCGCCGTCGGCCCGTTTAATCGCCACCAAAATGAGGTCCAGCTTTTGGCGGATTCCCGAGTCTCTGAGCGGCACCCCCAGGAGGGGTGAGGTCTGGCCCACCGCGATCTCTTCCATGCTCCAGTCCACCCCTTCCTTCATGGCCAGCTCCATGAAGGTCACCACCGTGGGATGCAGGATGGTATGGGCCATTTTTTGACCGCCCATGCGGTAGGGCGACTCCACCTTGTCGGCCCCGGCACGGAGCAGCTTCTGTTCAGAGCCGCTCTCCTCACCTCGGGCCACGATGAAGAGCTTGGGGTTAAGGCTGCGCGCGGTCAGCACGACATAGACGTTGTCCGCGTCGGTGGAGACCACCGACACCAGCCCCTTGGCCCGTTCGATCCCCGCTTCCAGCAAGACCTCATCCCGGGTGGCGTCACCGGAGATGAAGAAATAATTCAATTCCTCCAGGCGGGCAATCAGGGTGGGGTCGGTCTCGATGACCACTAAGGGCAGGCCGCGCTCCTTGAGCTGCCGGCTGATAATCTCGCCGATGCGCCCAAAGCCGCAGATGATGTAATGACCTTTCAGTCTTTTAATGTGTTTGATCAATTTGCGTTTTCCTAAAGCCGCCTGGATCTCCCCTTCGATCGCCGCCCGGGCCAGGCCGCCCATGATATAGAGCAAGACCCCCATGCCCGCGAGGATCAGCGCCATATTGTAAATGCGCCCGATCCGGTTCAGGGGATGGATCTCGCCGTAGCCCACGGTGGTCAGGGTGGTCACTGTCATGTAGAGGGCATCGAAAAAATTCCAGCCTTGTAGCCAGACAAAGCCCAGACTTCCAACTACCAACAGGGCCGCCAAGCTGGCGGTCCATTGGACGATTTTACGGAAGGTTACCATGCGCCTTAAGGCCCGGCAAGTTTTTGCTTTAAGGTGGTTCCTGGTTCTGAAATCATGGGTTTAGCGTCTCTACCACGGTGGCTCCCCTCCGGCGGCCGGCGGCCGTCTCGATAACCGCCGCGCCATCCGCTCCTGCCTCGAGTCCGGCTTTTCCGGCGCTGACCGGTTAAAAGATTTGGCAGGGGATATCGGTTTGTGGTAATCAGAGGCCATGTGGATAAAGAAGTGCACCTCCCTGGTCCTGACTCTGGCCCTGTGTCTGGCGAGTGCCTGGGGCTGCGTGCCCCGGCTGGCGCCGGCCATCCCGCCGGGAGTGACGCTGACGCCCGGCAAGTATCTCACTGCGTGTTATCGAGCTCCGGATTTCATTCCGGCCGAGGCGGTCTATAATCTGACGCCCTTTTCGGTGGCCACCGCCCAGGGAACGCCGGGCGCTCCCTTCCAGGAGCTCTTCATGCAGGAGTTGGACCGCGCCTGGCGCGCCAACGGCCTGAAAATCTCACCCCA
>JBAZKX010000428.1:0-2996 GCA_041650575.1 Desulfobaccales bacterium | reverse complement strand
CTTACTACGCCTATGCCCGCCAGGACCGCAAGACCGCGCCCCGGACCCCCATTTCCGCCAAGCTGGTGGCCGACCTCATCACCACCGCCGGCGCCAACCGGATGATCACCATGGACCTGCACACCGGGCAGATTCAGGGATTTTTCAATATTCCGGTGGACCATCTGTACGCCGCCCCTGTGACCCTGGAGTATATCCGGGAGAATTTCGGCGGCGACGTGGTGGTGGTGTCGCCTGATTCCGGCGGCGTGGAGCGGGCCCGGGCCTTTGCCAAGCGCCTGAACGCCTCCCTGGCGATCATCGATAAACGGCGGGACGCGGCCGGCATCAAGGCCATGACCCTGATCGGCAATGTCTGGGGCAAGGAGGCCATCATCCTGGATGACATGGTGACCACCGGGGCCACCCTGACCATGGCGTCGGAATTGTTGATGCGCCACGGAGTCCGCACGGTCCATGCCTGCGTCACCCATGCGGTGATGTCGCGCAACGCGGTGAGCAATCTCCAGGGGTCCATGGTCCAGACCCTGGCGGTCACCGACACCATTCCCTTGACTCCGGAGGCAGCGGCCCTGGAAAAGATCCGGGTCTTATCCGTTGCTCCCCTCCTGGGCGACGCCATCAAACGCATACACAACCAGGATTCGGTGAGCTCGCTGTTTGTTTAGAAGCTGTCAGCTATCAGCTTTCAGCGGTCAGCTAAAGACAAGTCATCTTTAGCTGATTTTCTTTTTTGACCTTCTTCCTTGTTTTTCCGCTCTTCGAGGTATAATAAGACAAGTTTGTTATCGAACTCCGGAAATACGCTTTGAATCAGGAAAAATTAACTGCTAAAAGCTGACCGCTGCTAGCTGAAAGCTGATCGCTCATATGCGCTTAATCGTGGGATTGGGAAATCCCGGTCGGGAATACGCCTGGACCCGGCATAACTTGGGCTGGCAGGTGGTGGCCTATCTGTCGGACGGCTGGCGAATTCCCCTGGGCAAGAAAACCCTGGAGTCCGTCTGGGGGCAGGGGAGGGTAGGGAGCGAGTCGGTTATCCTGGCCCAGCCCACTACCTGCATGAACCTCAGCGGCCGGGCGGTCTCCCTGCTGCTGTCCTACTTCAAGCTGTCGCCCCAGGATTTGCTGGTGGTGCACGACGACCTGGACGTGCCCCTTTGGCGCCTCAAGATCGTGGAGCGGGGCGGCCCCGGCGGTCATCGCGGCATCCTCTCCATCATCCAGCATTTGCATACCGAGGAATTCCTCCGGGTAAAGCTGGGCATCGGCCGGCCGTCCGGGGGTATGCCCGCGGAGAACTACGTCCTGTCCCATTTCCCGGCGGACGCGGCCGAAGATGTGGCTCGCCTCGTCGAGCGGGCTGGGGCGGCGGTGGAGGCCTTGATCAAAGAAGGGCTGGCTGCGACTCAGAACCGTTTTCACGGCGAATTGCCTGAATGAACCAGGGGAACGGGCTCATAGGTTAAAAACCTGCGGTAATTCAGCCTCTTTCCCCGATTCTCTTCTTCCTCTTTCTACGCCGGTCCGCTAAGGTTTGAGGCGGCAAATTCGGGGGGAGCAACAAATTTGCGGATTTTATTCATTTCCTCCAATCAGTGTCGTCTCGCCATCCTGCCCCTGCCGCTGGGGTTGGCCTCGGTGCTGGCCGCGGTGCGCCCGGAGCACGAGGTTCGGGTTCTGGATTTTATGTTCGCCGACGACCCCAGGGCCCGGGTGGACCGGGCCGTGGCGGAATTCCGGCCAGAGATCATCGGCATCTCGGTACGCAATATCGATAATCAGGATAGCGTCCATCCGGAGGTCTATTTTCCCCAGGTGAAAGAACTGGTGGAACACCTGAAAGAACTCAGCCCGGCCCCGGTAATCCTTGGCGGGGCGGGCTTTTCCGTGGCCCCCCGGGAGTTCATGGCTTACACCGGGGCCGACTTCGGCCTAGTGGGCGAAGGCGAGGCTAGCTTTAAAAGCTTTTTGCAGGCGTTTCCCGGACAGGAGTGGAGCAAGGTCCCAGGACTCTATTGGGGCAAGAATGGCGGCCTCAAGCAGAATCC
The DNA here is from genome assembly GCA_041650575.1 of Desulfobaccales bacterium. GTDB lineage: Bacteria > Desulfobacterota > Desulfobaccia > Desulfobaccales > 0-14-0-80-60-11 > 0-14-0-80-60-11. Next base: position 945 of record JBAZKX010000428.1, on the reverse strand, counting down.
TTTGCAGCGTATCCGGCGCCTCGACCTGCTGCCGCCGCCGTCCCTGGAGTTTTTTAGCCCTCAGGTCTATCAGGAGACTCCGGGCAGCGCCGGGCTGCCGGGCCTGATCCCGGTGCAGAGCCGGCGAGGCTGTCCCATGCGCTGCATCTATTGCAGCACGCCGCTCCTGGAAGGGGCGGAGACCAGGAGTTGGGCCCCGGAACAGGTGGCCTCCTGGCTGGCGGCCTGGCATGAGCGCTGGGGTTTGAAGCGCTTCTATTTCGTAGACAACATGTTCAACTGCCCGCCGGAATATGGGCGGCGCCTCTGCCGGGCCATCCGTGAGCTGCGCCTGCCCCTGGAATGGGTCTGTCTCATCAACCCGGCCTTTCCTGACCCCGAACTCTTCCATCTCATCCAGGAAGCGGGCGGGAGCATGGTGCAGCTGGGCAACGAAAGCGGCTCGGACCTGGTATTGAGGGGCCTGGGGAAGGGTTTCGACCGGCACCAGGTGGAGCGTACCCTGAAGCTGCTACAGGGGGAGGGCCTGCCTTATACCTGCTTCCTGCTCCTGGGGGGCCCCGGAGAGACCCGGGAAACGGTGGAAGAGAGTGTCGCCCTGCTGGAAAAATACGAACCGAAGATGGTGCACCTGAAGGCCGGCCTCCGCATCCACCCCGGGGTGCCTCTGCATCGTCGAGCCCAGGCGGAAGGGGTGGTATCCCCTGCGGATAATCTCCTGTGGCCCAAATTTTACCTGGCCCCGGCCATTCAGGACTGGATCAAGGGTTACCTGGCGGAACTGACGGTCCGGCATCCTAACTGGATCATGTGAAGACGGCTGCCGTTTGAGAAGCCCCCTGTTGCTTTTACCGAAAACTGAAAACTCAAGGAAGGTTATATGGCTCCAGCACGAGATGATGACGACCGGGAACGTCCCAGTTGGCGGGAAATCGATCAGCGGCG
>JBAZKX010000427.1:0-3001 GCA_041650575.1 Desulfobaccales bacterium | reverse complement strand
CTAATTCATTAACTAATTTAATTATTCTCTCTTTAAGGGGAATAAATTCAGGCTTAATCATCGTTTTTTCGTTTTTTTAGCTTGACTTATATACGAATATTCGTATTATTCTCTCCCATACCCGAACAGGAGGCGGCCATGTCGGAAGCCTATATCATCGAACCGCCAAAACCAAAAGTCGCTCCGCGCCTTAATCCTCGGCTGGAGCGTTTTCGCCGGGGCGAAGCGGAGATCGATAAGATGCACGCCGAAGGCATCTTTCCCCAAGGGACCTTTTGCCTGATCTTTGAAAGGCCCTTATTCCAGGCGCTTGCGGAAGATCAACCGGGATAGGTTCCGGTGCAGGCCAGCTGCTTCCGGCTTGCTATTGGGGAAATCCTGGGTCCAGGTAATACCCCAGGATTCCGGCGAATCGGCAATTAATTCCCAGCCTTCGCCGCCCATGAAATTCAGGAAATCCGGCAGGGATTGATCTTCCCGCCAGCCACCACCTTGAAAGGTGAATTTGAGTTTATCAGCATCATCGGCGAACCACACGACTTCATAGGCAAAGCGCATGCTGTTGCTCCATAACAACGACGCACCTCCGGCCTTAGCAGCCGGTGATGTGGAGGCCCCGGGGCCGGGGTATTCTTGGCGGAAGGCCCGGTCCCGGGGGATTTTGTCCGGCACTATAGCACAAGGGGAAGGAATTATACAGGTGAAAAGATGAAGGTGCGTCAGACCTACCGGATCAAGGAATTGCTGGCCCGGCGGCGGGATGAGCGCGGCCGCCGGATGACCATTACCTCCCTGGCACGAGTCCTGGAAGAGCCCTTCGGCACCGTGGCCAATAACGTCTACGGCTACCGGCGCAACCCGGAGATCCAGGCCAAGATCGCCACCTTTCTGGAGCAGGAGGTGCAGGAGCTGTTCGCCTCCGAAGCCCGGAATGAGACGGCGGCCGGGCCTGCGGAAATATCGGCTGCGGCAAATTAAAGGCCGGTAAACCATGCTGCCAACCTAACCGCGATCCGGCCCGGCAGTAAAGGTGAAGCGCCCGTTCTTTTTGGATATCACTCGCACCCCGGAGACTCACATGAACATGGCGGATTATCGAGCCCTGCCCCTGGAAGAGCAGCGCAACTTCTGGAAGCGACTCCTGAGTGCGACGGTGCCGCGGGGAGACGTGAAGGCCACGGCCTATGCCGCCGGTCTGTCCGATTATACCCTCTACAAGATGCGGGACCCGGAGTGCGAGAGCCATAACGCCATCCGGGCCGAACTGCCGCTCATTATGGAAGAGCGGCAGGATTTCCGCCTCCTTTATGCCTTCTGCGAACTCTGCGGCCAGCTGGCCGTGCCCCTGCCGCAGCCCCTGCAATCCCTGGACGAGATCAGCCGCCACATCACCCGGGTTTTTAAGGAATGCGCCGGGGCCTGTCAGGCGGTGATCGATGCCGCGGCGCCGGAGTCGCCAAGCGGGTTGGAGATCACCTGGGAAGAATTCCAGGCGATCCGCCGGGAAATCCGGGCGGCCCAGCGGCAGTTGGCGGCCCTGGAAGAAGCAGCCCGGCTGAAGGCGGTTAAGCATCCTTCCTGGCCGCGGCGGCTTTTGCAGCGCCTGGCCGCGGTGAAGCGCCAAGCTGGAGGCAGTCCGTGACCCCCGCCGCCGAGAAGGTCCTCGGACTCCTGGATTTCTTCACGGAAGAGATCGGCGTCTTAGCACTTGAGTTGGAGCATCTGGGGGTGCCGGGCCAGGACCTGGAGGCCGGCTTTGAGGTCGCTGATCTGAAGCCCATCCGCCAGCGGGTGGCCCAGGCCCACCACAAACTATCCGGGCTGATGGATAAGATTTTGAGAGTTCACCGCCGGGGGCATCTCTGATGTGGTCCGGGGAGGCTGGCGGCGGCCGGGGCGAAGAGGCTCGCTCGGCGGTGTTGTCGGGTTACGATTCGCTTCCGGCCCTGGTCACTGATTTGGGGCGGGAGGTGGCCGGTTGGGGCCACTTGACGCAGATCACGGTGCGCCTCTGGTGGCAGCATCCGGAGGCGCGGCGCAAAGGAGAGAAACTGTGCGGATCGTCCGGACCTGGTGCAGCCAGAGGCCAGGCCGGGAATCAGTAAAGGCAAAATCAGGGAGAAAAGTGAATGGCCTACGTCGCGGCGAAATCGCGCACCACCTTCAAGGATTTTTGTGACCGAATCGACCGGTGCGGATTTTGGATTTGTTTCCTGAACCAGTATCCAGCCGGCGGGAAACCCCACCTCCAGGTAGTGGTCATGAACGCCGCCAACCTGGCCCTTAAAATCGAAGGACCTTTATCCCCTCCCCATTGGGGTGAGGATTTGTTTTACAAGCTGCTGACCCAGGTGGAGTTATTCGGGAGGAGCTGAGCGAGGCCCGGGCCATGAAGCTGAAGTGCGAAATACTCTTCAGTACCCCCAAGGCGATCCGCTGCCGCCAGGGAAGCCGGGTCTTCTGGCTGCCCAAGCAATGGGGGGGTCTGACACTGAAAGTGGAACGGCCGGCACCGCTGCCGCCGTGCTATGCTCCGGGGCCGGCGGTGATTTCGGTGCCCAAGTCCTTGGCGGAGCGTGCAGGATTGGTGAAGGAGAGGTGTAACGGATAGTCATGCGACAGCGTTCGGTAAAGCCTGCCGCCGCCTCGGCCGGGAGCGGCGGGAGCGGGTTGACTGCCGTGGGATGCAAGCGAATGGCTGCTAATGTCTGATTTACCTGCCGATCCTACCGCCCACATCGCCGGAGCCCTGAAATGGCTGCACCCCGGCGGTGATGAGGTTTTCGAAATCCGGATAATCAATCCGGTTCAGGCCAATTCTCCCCAATGGGAAGGCCGGGCCTTCGGTGGCGCCGGCAAGCGCATCGTGGCCGGCTGGTTCCGGGACCGGGAAAAGGCCCTGCAGCTGGTGAGCCAGATCAAGGCCGAGGGGATTTACGTCACCCTGAATCCCTGTCATGAAGCTCTGCTGGCCCGGGCCCATGAGCGCCTCAAGGCCAAC
>JBAZKX010000426.1:0-3004 GCA_041650575.1 Desulfobaccales bacterium | reverse complement strand
CCCGGGACCCCAAAATCCCCCAGGACCTCCTTCAAGTATCTGATATCCGCCGGGGAAACGAAGCCGGGCAGGAGATTGACCGCGCCGGTGGCTTCGCCGTTGGCTGCCAACTGGTCCACCACCGCCTTCACCGCCACGTGGAAGCCCTCCATGTGGGTGCCGCTGTAGCTGGGGGTGGAGACGGTGACGATCACGGGCGCGCCCGGCTCCTCCAATTCCCGGCGAAATTCCCGGACCAGTCCGGGCAGGTCATCGCCGATGGTTTCGGTGAGACAGGTGGAAGCCACCCCAATGAGGCCGGCGCCGTACTTGGTCATAACGTTTTTGAGGCCCTGCTTGAGGTTGGGGCCGCCGCCATAGACCGCGTGCTTCTCCCCCAGAGACGAGGAGGCGATGTCCATGGGTTCCCGGAAATGGCTGATGACGTAGCGCCGCATATAGGTGGCGCACCCCTGCGAGCCGTGCAGAAAAGGCACCGCGCTTTCAATCCCCCGGAAGGCCAGGCAGGCCCCCAAAGGCTTGCACAGCTTGCAGGCGTTGGTAGTCGAGGTATATGGAGTTTCATAAGTTTTCATGGCATTAATCCCTTCAAAAACTGCTCTGAGGTGGAAAGGATAAAAGGTTTTGTTCATTCCTGCCCTTTTTCTCTTTTACCCTTTTACCCCTGCCTCGCTTCTGCGAGGCACAAACCGCCACACCGGGCTCATAACGGTGTTATAGACCTCCTGGGCGAAATTGAGCATGCCCACGAAGCCTTCCAGGGCTTCCTTGCGTTCGTGGTTGTGGTCGCAGAAACCCACCCCCAGCTTGTAGGCGATGGGCCGTTCCTTGACCCCGCCCACAAAGATGTCCACGTCCTGCTCCTTGAGAAAGCTGGACAACTCCAGGGGGTTGGAGTCATCGACGATGATGGTGCCGTCGTCGGTGATATCGTGCAACTCCTGGTAGTCTTCCCGGGTGCCGGTCTGGGAACCCACCAGGACCACCTGCATGCCCAGGAGGCGGAAGGCCTTGACCAGGGAGAAGGCCTTGAAGGCCCCGCCCACATAGATGGCGGCCTTTTTGCCGGACAGGGCTCGCTGAAATTCCCTCAGCCTGGGGTAGAGGACGGACAACTCCTCCCGGACCAGTTCCCGGGTGCGCTCCATCATCTCGGGGTCGTTGAAGAACCGGGCCACTGCGTAGAGGGACTCGGCCATGTCCTCCACCCCGAAGTAAGAGACTCGAAGCCACGAGGTGCCGTACTTTTCTTCCATCATCTTGGCCAGGTCCATAGTGGACCCGGAGCACTGCACCACGTTCAGAGCCGCGCCGTGGGCCCGGCGGATATCGTCCACCCGGCCGTCACCGGTGATGTTGGCCACCACTTCGATGCCCATGCGCTTAAAGTAGTCCCGGATGATCCAGATCTCCCCGGCCAGATTGAAGTCGCCCAGGATATTGACGCTCTTCTCACTGATACCGGTGGTGTCGCCGGTGCCCACCAGCCGGAACATGGCCTGGCAGGCGGCGTTATAGCCGGCCCGCTTGTTGCCCTTGAAGCCTTCGGACTGCACCGGCAGGACCGGAATGCCGGTCTCGCCGCTCACCTTCCGGCACACCGCTTCCAGGTCGTCGCCGATGATCCCCACAATACAGGTGGAATAGACAAACGCGGCCTTGGGGTGGTGCCGGTCGATGAGTTCGGTCAAGGCCCGGTAGAGCTTGGTCTCGGCCCCGAAGATCACGTCCATTTCCTGGAGGTCGGTGGAGAAGCTCATGCGGTGCAGCTCCGGCCCCGACGACAGGGCGCCCCGGATGTCCCAGGTGTAGGCGGCGCAGCCGATGGGGCCGTGCACCAGGTGCAGGGCGTCGGCGATGGGATAGAGCACCACCCGGGAGCCGCAGAAGACGCAGGCCCGCTGGCTCACCGCCCCCGCCAGGGATTCTTTATCGCACTCCATGGCAAAAGGGGCTTCGCCCTTGCGGTGGATCTGGCCGGCGCGTTCGCTGAAAACGGGTTCGCTCATGGTTTTTATCCTCACATAGCCTCTCCCTCCGGGGAGAGGGATTTGAGTTCAGCCTAGGGCGACCCACCGGGTCGCCCCTACTTATGGGGGTTGGGGGATGGGGTTTGGGGAAGGGCGGCAGGGGCCGCCGGCCTCTGGCCCCCTTCCCCAACCATCTCACCCTGCCAGATAGTCCTTAGCCGGGCCGCCGTTTTCCAGACCATCCAGGATGGCGTCAATGGCGTCTTCGCCTTCCACCCCCTGGTACCAGTAGCCTTCGGGGTAAACCACCACCACCGGGCCGTGGTCGCACAGCTTCAGGCAGCCTGTGGTGGAGACCATGACGGAGTCGAGGCCCCGGTCGGCCAGTTCCGATTCCAAATAACCCAGCAGTTCGGGGGCGTTTTTCTTGATGCACTTGCCTTTGGGCTCCAGGCCCCGGAAACTCATACACACGAAGATATGATGTTCTGGTTTTTCCATGATAATTGTCCTTTCTTGGTGGCCGCAGGCTCTTACAGAAAACCTGCGTCACCTTCTCGTAGGGGCCGACCTGTGTGCCGGCCCTGGGCGGACACACAGGTCCGCCCCTACATCACCAGTTCAAAGCTCTCTTCTCGGGCGTCCCGGTCCTGGCGGTCCAGCAGGGCGTCCAGGATTTTTTCCAGGAGCCTAAGCCCGCCGCGGTAGCCCACGGTGGGGAAGTAGCTGTGGCCGACCCGGTCCAGGATGGGGAAGCCGAAGCGCACCAGGGGGATGTCTTCATCCCGGGCGATATATTTCATATAGGTGTTGCCCATCAGCAGGTCCACCGGATCGTTTCTGATCCACTGGTGCAGCAGGAACATATCCCCGGCGGCCTTGACGTTCACCGGGTGCGGCACGTCCTTGGTGATCTCCTTGATCTTGGCTTCAAACTTCTTTCCGGGGGTGCCGGTGACGATATGAATGGGCCACATGTCGATGTCCACCAGGAACTGGGTCAGGGATATCAGTTGATCCGGGTCCCCGGCCAG
>JBAZKX010000425.1:0-3008 GCA_041650575.1 Desulfobaccales bacterium | reverse complement strand
CGGGACAGGAGCTCCCGCTGCTTGTCGGTCAGCTCCCCGGCCAAGCCGTCCAGGATGACGGCATGCTGCTGCTTGATAGCGGCCAGAGGCGAGCGGAGTTCATGGGACACCATGCGCACGAAGTCGTTTTTCATCTCATCCAGTTCTTTGAAGTGGGTGATGTCGTGAAACACGGTGACCGTGCCGAGGATCTGGTCGTCCGGCCCGTAGAAGGGCGCGGACAGGACCCGCAGGTGGATACGGTTGGCGCAGAGTTCCTGGGCAATGAAGCGGTTGCGGTCCGGGTCGGTCCCCGCCAGCAGGGAGGTGATGGCCTCCTGGAACTCGGGGTCGTCCAGGTAGGCGGGGAGCGGCCCGGGCTGGGGCGGAGGGGTGTTCACCCCCAGAAGCTGCAGGAGGGTGGAGTTGCACAGGACCACCTCGCCTTCCCGGTTGGTGACCAGCACCCCGTCGGCCATGCAGTTGACGATGGTGTGCATCCGGCTCTGTTCCATGGCCAGGTTGTACAGGTTCCGGGCCTGCTCCTCCTGGAGTTGGCGGGCCCGCTCTTCCAGGAGTTGCTTCTCCAGGGCGCGGCGCACCACCATGGTCAGGTGGTCGATGCTGAAGGGCTTGGTGACGAAGTCATAAGCTCCCTTCTTCATGCACTCCACCGCGTCCGCCACGGTGCCGAGTCCGGTCATGATGATCACCGGGATACCGGGGAAGCGCTCCGAGACCTCTTCCAGGACCTCCAGTGCCCCCATTACCGGCATCTTCAGGTCGCAGAGGATCACGTTGACGGGCGCCGCGGCCAGCAGGTCCAGGGCCTCCTTGCCGTTGGCGGCAGTGGTCACCCGGTAGCCCTCGCTTTTGAGCACCCGGCCGCACCCCAGGCGCAGGACTTCTTCGTCATCTACCACCAGCACGGTATATTGATCCGACATAGGGCACCTTTTATAGCTATCAGCTATCAGCCGTCAGCTTAAAGCTCCTCCTCTAAGCAAAAACCGAGTCGCCATTAACGTGAGGCTTTATATATTCCTGGTGGCACAGGCATCTCCTGTGCGGGCGCAGGCTAAATATTCATAAACCACAAGTGTCTCACCCTAAGGGATGAAAAATCCCCCCTACCCCCCTCTTTCAAAGGGGGGTTTTAAGTCCCCCTTTGGCAAAGGGGGATTTAGGGGGATTTTGGTTTTCACGGCAAAGCCTGCGGCTCCAAAAGTGTTTCTTCCAACCAAACTCTTTACTGCATCAGGGTAGCTGCGTTTATGTTCCGACAACTGACAACTGACAACTGACAACTGCTCACTGTTCCTCAAACTCCATGGTGATCCCTTTTTCCTGGGAATCCAGGGGCAACCTGATGGTAAAGGTGGTCCCGCCCCCGGGGGAACTGTCGGCCTCGATGGCGCCGCCGTGCCGCTGCATCACCCCATAGACGATGGACAGGCCTAGGCCGGTGCCCTTGCCCGGCGGTTTGGTGGTGAAAAAGGGCTCAAAAATCTTATCGCGAATCTCCACCGGAATGCCGACCCCGGTATCGCTAAAGGTCAGGATGACCCCGTCTTCCTGGGGGGTGGGCCGGCTGGCAATGGTGATTCGGCCCTGCCCGTTCATGGCGTCGGCGGCGTTGAGCAGCAGGTTGGTGAAGACCTGTTGGAGTTGCCCCGGATCGCCCACGATCTGGGGCAGGAACGGGTCCAGGCGCTCCTCGACCTTGATGTTGAGGAAAAAAGGCTGGTGGCTGATCAGCTCCACGCACCGGTGGAGAACGTCATTGATGTCAAAGAGCTTCTTCTGTCCCAGGGTCTGGCGGCTGAAGTCCAGCAGGCGGTTGACGATCTGCTGGCAGCGCATGGTCTGGTTGACGATCACCTCCAGGTTCTCCCGGTGGGCGTCGTCCGCGGCCAGGTCCCGTTGCAGCAGTTCGGCATAAATGAGGATGCCGGCCAGGGGGTTGTTGATCTCATGGGCGACGCCCGCGGCCATGCGGCCCAGAGAGGCGATCTTTTCCGTGTGCACCAGTTGGGACTGGGCGGCCTCCAATTCCCGATGGACCTTGAGGATTTCCCGCAGGTCCGTGAAGATGCCGACGCTGCCCACTTCTTCCCCCCGCTCCCGGATGATGGTGGCGGAGAAGTTCACCGGCACCTCTTCCCCCTGCTTGTTGATGAAGGTGATCCGGGAGGTGTTCAGTTTGTCCGGCGGCCCGTATTCATTGCTCCGCATGCGGCGCATCATTTCGGTCGCTTCCTGGAGGGGATAAAAGCGGCGGAAGTTCTCCGGGTTGCCGATCATTTCTTCAGCCTTATAGCCCAGGATACGTTCCGCGCCTTCATTGAAGATCAAGGGCACCCCTTTTTTGTCCACCACCACGATGCCGTCCACCGAACTCTGGATGATGTTGGTGAGGAAGGCATTGGTCTTCTGTAATTCTCTTTCGATGAGGATGCGGCTGGTCAGGTCCCGCAGGTACAGGCAGGTAATGGTCTTGGCGCCCAGGCGAGAGACCGCCATGCACGTCTCGAAGACCCGGGGCACGTGGTTCTCGGCGTCCGGCTTATCGAGAATGCTGCAAAACCGGGTTTCCTGCTGAAAATCCTGGTCCACCAAACTTGCCAGTTCCTGGGCCATGTGGAGGTGCTGAGAGGTGAGGGCTTCCCCCAGGTGCATGCCGATGATGCGGCTCCTGGGAATATTCAGGATTTCCATCATCCGGGTGTTGGCAAAGATGATGCGATGGTTCTCATCCGCCATCAACAGGCCTTCACGGGTTAACTGGGTGAGGAGATCGAGCTTCTGTTCCGCTTCCACCACGGGGGTGATATCGCGCAAGGCCTCGAACCCGCCGATAACCCGGCCGTCAGGATCGGTGACGATGGATGCGGAGACGGTCACCGGCACCTCCCGGCCGTTGCGGGTCCGCACCACCCGCCGCTCCCCGGAGAAGGCCTTTTTGTGGAGCATGACCTGCTTGAGGACGCAATCGCCGGTAAAGCACTGGACCGTATTCAGCAACTCCC
>JBAZKX010000424.1:0-3009 GCA_041650575.1 Desulfobaccales bacterium | reverse complement strand
TACCATAGCCGACAACGGCTTCTGCGTCTTTATGATGGAGGGCAACCTGTGCCGGGTACACCCGGTGAAACCCTTCATCTGCCGCCAGTGGCCCTTTCTCCCGATCCTTTTGGTGGACCCGGACGAACTGGAGCACGCCAAGACTGCCTGTCCGGGGATCAACCCGGCTTGTAGCCATGCTGACTTTGTGGATGAGGCTCTGCAGCAGGCCCGAGAAGAACAGGCTCGTTGAGGACCAAACCATGGCCAACGACTTGCATTATTTCATGTTTTTTGTGGGGCGGCTGTTCCAGGGAGCGGAGATGATGATCAAGCATAGTGAGTACATCGAAGCCGATGAGAGCAACCTGATGTACGATTTCGTCGCCGCCCGGGAAGCCACCCGGGAGGCCCTGAAGGATGTCCGGGCCTTCCTGGACAAAATGTCGCCCCGGGAAAGCGGCAGCGATCTCCCCAACAAGTTCGATCCCGAAAGATAGATGCTTTTGCATCTCTTCAAATAAACCAAAGAGGCATTACATGGCATTGCGCAAAAACGGCTTGGCAATTTTAGCCATCCTCATGATCGCGGCTCTGTGGCTGGGGCCGGCCCTGGCCGCCCCCGAGACCGACGCGGCCCAGGCCCCCTTTGACCAGGGCGTGGACGCCCTGACCCAGGGTAACCCCGCCCTGGCCGTAGAAAAATTCACCGCGGCCCTCAAGCTTGATCCCGAGATGGCCGAGGCCTATATCAACCGGGGCATCGCCCAGATGAAGCTGGAGCAGTGGGCCGATGCGGTGGGCGATTTCGACAAGGCCATCGAGTTGGCCCCCCAAGCCTCCGAGCCCTACTACAACCGCGGTCTGGCCTACAGCCGCCAGGGGGCGTTCGACAAGGCCCTGGCGGACTACACCACGGCCTTAAAGTATGCCCCTAAGGATTGGCAGATTTACTACAACCGGGGCAATACCAACCTGGACCTGGGCCAGGCCCCTGCAGCCCTGAAAGATTATGACCAGGCCTTGAAACTGCACCCCCGGGACCCCAAAATCCTGTATAATCGCAGCCTGGCTTACCTGGCCGCGGAAAAACCTGAGAAAGCCCTGGCGGATGCCGATAAGGTAGTAGAACTCGATCCCAATTATGCCCGGGCCTCGTTCAGCCGGGGCCAGGCCCTGGAAAAGTTGGGCCAGAAGTACGAAGCCCTGGCCGCGTACCGGCAGTTCCTGAAAACCGGCCACCCCGACACCGACGCGGCCCTGCTGCAACAAGCCCTGGGACGGATTAAGGCCTTGGAGGGGAGTAAGTAATAAGCTGTCAGCTTTCAGCGGTCAGCCATCAGCTCAAAGATCCTTCCATAAGGCAAGGATGGATCGGCAAAGCTGATCGCTAACTGCTAACTGCTAACTGCTAACTGCTTAATAACATGACATTCTACATCACTACGCCCATTTATTACGTCAACGCCGAGCCGCACATCGGCCACGCTTACAGCACCGTGGTGGCCGACGCCCTGGCCCGGTTCCACCGCCTCCTGGGGGAGGAGACCCGCTTCCAGACCGGCACCGACGAGCACGGCGACAAGATCCTGGAGGCCGCCGCGGCCGTGGGTCTTCCGGTCAAGGAATTCGTCGATCAGATCAGCGCCCGCTTCCGCCAGTCCTGGGACGATCTCGACATCAGCTACGACCATTACATCCGCACCACCGACCCGGAACACCGGCGGGTAGTCCAGGAGGTCTTGCAGCGGGTGCACGACTCCGGCGATATCTACTTCGGCGAGTACGGCGGGCTCTATTGCTACGGCTGCGAATGCTTCTACCTGGAGCGGGACCTGGTGGACGGCCTCTGCCCGGACCACAAGGTCGCCCCCACCTTCATCAAGGAAGAAAACTACTTCTTCCGCATGAGCAAGTACCAGGACTGGCTCCTCGACTACATTAAGACTCACCCCGACTGGATCCGGCCGGAGCGTTACCGAAACGAGATGCTGGCCTTCCTCAAGGAGCCCCTGGAAGACTTGTGCATTTCCCGGCCGGCCAGCCGCATGGATTGGGGCATCCCCCTGCCCTTCGACGACCGCTACGTCACCTACGTCTGGTTCGACGCCCTCCTCAATTATCTCTCGGGGGTGGGCTACCCGGACGGTGGCCTGTATAAAAAATTTTGGCCCGCCCAGCATCTCATCGCCAAGGATATCCTCAAGCCCCACGCCATCTACTGGCCCACCATGCTTCAGGCCATGGGGGTGGCGCCCTTTGGCCACCTCAATGTCCACGGCTACTGGCAGATGGCCGCGGGCAAGATGTCCAAGAGCCTGGGCAACGTGGTGGAGCCTAAGGCCCTGGCAGCCCGCTTCGGCATTGATCAGGTCCGCTATTTCTTCCTCCGGGAGATGGTCTTCGGGCTGGACGCCCACTTCAGCGAATCCGCCCTGATCACCCGGATCAACGCCGACCTGGCCAACGACCTGGGCAACCTCTTCGCCCGCAGCCTGGGGATGGCCTTCAAGTACCGGCAAGGCGTGGTGCCGGCCCCGGGGGTCCCTGAGACCCTGGACCAGGAAATCGTCACCGCGGTGGCCGCCGCGGCCGAAGACTTCCTGCGCCTCTTCCCGGGGATGGAGTTTTCTCGGGCCCTGGCGGGCCTGTGGGAAGTCATCGGCCTGCTCAACCGTTATATCGTGGCCGCAGCTCCCTGGGAACTGGCCAAGAACCCCGAGGCCGCCGGCCGGTTGGATACGGTCCTGTATCATCTGCTGGAAAGCCTGCGCTGGATTGCGGCGCTGCTTCGGCCGGTGATGCCCCGGAGCGCCTTAAAAATGAGCGAGCACCTGGGCCTGGGCCTGTCGCTGTGGGATCATCCCCTGCCCCAGGCGCTGAACTGGGGCCGGCTGGTACCCGGCACCCGCCTGGTCAAGGGTCCGGCCCTGTTTCCCCGGATCGAGATCGAAGAAACGTGAGAGCTACGGACAGGAACTAATTGTTCCTGTCTGCCGCCACCCCATCACAGATGGAGGCGCCATGGCC
>JBAZKX010000423.1:0-3010 GCA_041650575.1 Desulfobaccales bacterium | reverse complement strand
TAAGCCAGGTAGGGCGGGCGTCTCTGCCCGCCACTAATTTTTTTATGATGAAGCGCTACATCCTGAAGAGAACTAAGGAGACCACCCCGTGGCCATCTTGCTGACCAATGATGACGGGATCTACGCCCCGGGGCTGGCAGCCCTGTACCGGGAGCTCCAAGGCCTCGGACCCGTGACCGTGGTGGCCCCGGAAAGCGAGCAGAGCGCCGTGGGGCACGCCATCAGCCTGATTACCCCTTTGCGGGTCAAAGAAGTTTCTTTCGATGGCTCCGTCGAAGGTTTTGCGGTGAGCGGCACCCCCGCCGACTGCGTCAAGATCGCCGTCGCCGAGCTCCTCCCGGGCCCCCCCGAACTGGTGGTCTCGGGCATCAACCTCGGCCCCAACGTGGGCATCAACGTGCTTTACTCCGGCACCGTGTCCGCGGCCACCGAGGCCTCCATCCTGGGAGTCCGGGCGGTGGCCTTCTCCCTGAACTCCTATGACCAGAACGCCGACTTCGCCAGCGCCGCCCGCCTGGCCCGGGAAGTCCTCGAGCGGGCCCTGAGCTGGTCCCGCTGGACCAACGGCGTCTGTCTCAACGTCAACCTGCCGGCCCTGCCGCCGGAGGAGGTCCGGGGCCTCAAGCTCACCCGCCAGGACACCGGCCCCCTGGTGGAGCACTTCGAACGCCGGGTGGACCCCCGGAAGCACGTCTATTACTGGCTGGCCGAAATCCATGAGCGCCGGGAACTGGACCCGGACACCGACTACGGCGCCCTGGCCCAGGGCTATATCTCCGTCACCCCCATCCACCACGACCTTACCGATTACCGCAGCCTGGGCGACCTTCAGGCCCTGCCCTGGGACTGATACCATTTCGTCTTCACATGGTGGCACCGGCGTCTCGCCTGTGCAGGCGCCGGCTAATAAAGCCTGCGGCTACAAAAATAGCTCGGTATAAGAGCCCCTCCATTAGCTATCTAGAAAAGACCGCCTGCCTCTCCATGCCTTGATCTAGATCAAGGCATGGTCGTTATTTATTGGTTATAATAAAAGTAATTAATCAATCTGAGGCCATGACCAAGAGATGAATCCACCCGTACCCGCTTCCCCCCGGGGCGGCGCCGCTATCCAGTTCGCCGAACAAGACCGCTTCCTGGCCCGGGATATCCAGCGCCTCAGCGGCACCAACTTGAATAGCTGCTTTCACTGCCGCACCTGCGGGAGCGGCTGCCCCTTTGTCCGGGCCATGGATTACCCGCCCAACGCCATCATCCGCCTGGTCCAGTTCGGGCTGCGCCAGCGGGTCCTGGAGTCCTCCACCATCTGGATCTGCGTCGGCTGCCACACCTGCTCCGTCCAGTGCCCTATGAACATCGATATCGCCGCCATCATGGCCACTTTGCGGCGTCTGGCCCTGGAAGAAGGCGCCATGATCGCCGAACCCAATATCCTGGATTTTCACCGGGAAGTCCTCCATTCCATCAAACGGTACGGCCGGACTCACAAGCTGGGGATCATGCTGCGCTACAAGGCTCGGGTGCGCCAGTGGTTCGCCGACCTGGACGTCGGCCTGAAAATGTTGGCCCGCCGCAAGATGGACCTCAGGGCCTCCAAAGTCAAGGCCATGGGCGAAATCACCCGACTGTTCATCCCCCATTGGAAGCGCTAGTCATGCCCGCCGGCGACCCCCGCTTGACGGACCTCACCTATTATCCCGGCTGTTCCCTGGAGAGCTCGGCCCGGGAGAGCAACATCTCCCTGATGGAGTCCGCCAAGATCCTCGGGCTCAATCTGCTCGAACTGGAGGATTGGAATTGCTGCGGTTCGTCTTCCGCCAATATCCTGGATAAGGAGATCGGCTTCTCCCTGGCGGTGCGGAACCTGTCCCTGGCCCCCCCCGGCCGACCCCTCATGGCCATGTGTCCCCGCTGCCTCTATCATCTGCGGGAGGCCCATCAGCGCCTGAAGCAGGAGCCCGAGACCCTCCGGGCCCAGGAACGCCGTTGGGGCCGGTCCATCTCCCTGGATCTCGAGATCATCCATTTCCTCGAGGTCCTGGTGCGTCTGGGACCGGCGCGGCTTAAGGCCGGCATGGTCCGGGACCTGGGCGGCCTAAAATTCATGCCCTACTACGGCTGCACCGTGTTCCGCCCGCCGGCCTTGCGCAAGGGCGCCTATTACCAGGGGGAACTGGGTAACGTCCTGGCCACTCTGGGAGGCGTCCCCATCACCCGGGCTCTCACCCACCGCTGCTGCGGCAGCTTTCTCTCCGCCGCCCGGGCCGACGTGGTCACCCCCCTGGTGAACGAGATTATCGAGAGCGCCATCCTGGCCGGGGCGGAGTGCCTGGTGACCTCCTGCGCCATGTGCCAGCTCAACCTGGAGCTCCGCAGCACCTGGGAGCCCAGGATCCCCATTTTCCATTTTTCCGAAATCCTGGCCCTGGCCCTGGGCGCTGGGGATTACGAGGGCTGGTTCATCCGCCACCTGGTGGACCCGCGGCCCTTGCTGAAGGCCCGGAAGCTCATCGCTTAAATTCCGGCCGGGTTTCTTACGTCGCGCTGGCAGGAGTGGCAATCAAAGGGGGGCGCCGGCGTCTCGCCTGTGCTGACGAGGGCTAAACGTTCATGATCTGCTGATGTTCTCCCCCGAGGATGAAAAAATCCCCCCTGCCCCCCTTTTTCAAAGGGGGGTTTTAAAGTCCCCCTTTGGCAAAGGGGGATTTAGGCAGGCGTGTCCGGCAAGGTTTTTGCGTGGAAGTCAGGAAATATCTGTTTGAAAAAGGACATTCTCCAAAGCCGACCATCTCTCGGAATTTTCAAGCTTTTCCTCTCTCCTCACTTAGGGGGGAGAGGGCGGGTGAGGGGGGTGTCAGCCAACGAAGTCACCCCTCACCCCGACCCTCTCCCCTCGCAGGGGAGAGGGGGTTTTTGCTGCCGCCGGTAATAGACTGCGCCGGCCTCGGCCAAAGCCCTCCGGCCCCATTTTTCGTTTTCAATCTGCCATCTCATGCAAAATCTCTGCCGG
>JBAZKX010000422.1:0-3013 GCA_041650575.1 Desulfobaccales bacterium | reverse complement strand
TCAATATCAAAGCCGCGGCTAACACTACCCCAATGCCCACTTTCGACATGCAATCCTCCTGAACTTATCGAGATCATCTTGATTTCGCGGCGGCTGAGCCGGCCGGAAAAGTGTTTCCCTGAGACGCCGCCTTAGAAGGTCCCGCCCATGGTGAATTCCCAGGCACTGGAACGTTCCCAAGGATGTTTCGACAGATTATAACCCCATTCCACCCGCAAGGGACCCATGGGAGAGAACCAGCGGATTCCGATCCCGGCGCTGGTGCGTAAAAACGGCCCCACATAGTTGGGACCGTAAACGTTACCGGCATCGACAAAGACCGTGCCCGAGAGGCCCAGTTTCCGATATAAGGGGAACCGGAGTTCATGGTTCAGCTGCAAAAACCGCGGGCCGCCGATGCGATCGTTGGTGACGGGGTCCCGGGGGCTGATTTCAGCATATTTGAAGCCGCGGATGGTGTCGATGCCGCCCAAGTAGAACAGCTCGTAGGCCGGCATTTGACCCCAGGTCAGCTTGTTCATCCCGCCGGCCCGGGCATGCGACACCCCGATGAAATCCCGCCAAATTTTGAGATACCAGCCGGTTTCCACCACGTAGCGCACAAAGGCCGTATCGCCGCCCAGACCGGCCATTTCCACCGAGACGCTGTTATCCGATCCCTGGGTGGGAGCAAACAAGGAATCCCGGGAATCCCGCCGGACGACAAAGGAGGTGGCGCTGGTATTATGGATCTTGGCAGCTTGCTGCAGGGTCTCGGCAGCGTTGGGCACCAGGTCATTGAGGTTGACGTTTTCAAAGCGATACATCCAGAAGAGGCGAGTGTATTTCCATTTGAGGGGGTGGCTGAGGCGGACGGTGCCGCCCTTGCTGACCCGGGTATATTCGCTGTAAACCCGCTCCCAGTTATAGGCGTCGATACCGAGACTCAGGGGCCGGTCGAAGAGGTAAGGTTCGACGAAGGAGGCCCGGATGCGGTGGGAGATGCTGCCGATGATTCCTTGAATCTTGACTTGCTGGCCCCGGCCGAATAAGTTGTTCTGGCTGACCTCCACCATCCCCACCAGGCGGTCCTGGGTGCTGTAGCCGGCGCCGAGACCGAAGGTGCCGGTGGGCCGTTCCTTGACGCTGATTTTCAGATTCATGCGGTCGGGAGCGCTCCCCGGGGTGGTGCTGAAGTTCACATCTTCAAAATATTCCAGGCGCCTCAGATTTTTAAGGCTTTCCTTGAGATTGGTGGCGGAAAAGAGATCCTGCTCATAGACCCGGAGTTCCCGGCGGATTACCTTGTCCCGGGTCCTGACGTTGCCGGCGATATCGATGCGTTCGAAATAGACTTTTTGTCCCTTATGAATGTCGAAAGTGACATCCACCACCATTTTTTCACTGTCTTCCTTGACCAGAGGCACAATATCGGCATTGGCAAAGCCGTGGTCGGCATAGAAATCCGCCAGGGTCGTAATATCTTTCTGCAGAGTTTCCCGGCTATAGACCGGCTCTTTATTTATATCCAACCGTTTCAGTAACTTGTCCTTGTCTTCCAGGAGGTCTCCGGTGACATCGACATTGCCCACCCGGAATTCCGGGCCCTCCTCGATGGGAATGGTGATATAAATCCACTTGCCCTTGATGTCGATCTTGGGTTCCCCGACTTTAGCCCTGATATAGCCGTGGTTATAGTAAAAGGCGGCGACTTTTTCCAGGTCCCGCTCCAGGTTATCCCGGCTCAGTTTACCCGCGCCGGTAATCAGGGAAACGAGGTAAAAGCCGCGCTCTTTAGTCTCCATGACCTTGCGGAGTTCCTTGGCGCTGAAGGCCTTGTTGCCCTCGAAGTTGATCTCTTTGACGGCCATTTTGCCGCCTTCATTGATATGCAGCATCAGGTCAACTTCGTTTTCGCTTACCGGCACTAACTCAGAAGTGATCTGGGCTTCGTAATAGCCTTTTTCCCGATAGGCCGCCTGGACTTTATTGATATCTTCCTTGATGGCGCCTTCCGAGGCCACGGAGAAGGGCTTGAGATTCATGACCTCGAGGATTTTGTCCTTCTTCAACTTCCGGTTGCCTTCGACCAGGATTTCCCGGATGGCGGGTTTCTCCTTGACCAGGACGGTCAGGACCCGACCTTCCGGAGTGTCGCTGAGGTCCATCCGGACATCGGTGAAATAGCCCATCTTATAGATGGCTTTCAAATCTTCCCGCAGATGGGCCGGTGACAGGGTTTCCCCTTCCCGGGTCTGCATCACTCCCAGGATGGCGTCTTTTTCGATGCGGCGGTTGCCCTTGATAACGATATGGGCTATCCGTTCCTTGCCCAGGATCTTCAGGCTGATTTCCTGGGCCAACTGGCCGCTGAGGCCGCTCAGGGCCCTGAGGCCGGTTCCCTGGACTTTGACGCCAGTGGGCGGATGCCGTCCGGAGAGGTCGAGGATCTGCGCATCCAGGGAGAGGGCGTCGCCCACCTTGAGAAGGGTGCCCCAGATGACCAAATCGACCCCCAGGGTGCGGCCGACCTGCTGAGCCAGGGCGCTATTCATGGGTTCCGTCACCTTGGCGAGTTCCCGTTTCACATCTTCGGGAGGGGCCAGGGTGAAGCCGTCGGATTTCAGGCGGTCGCGGATCTCCTGGCTGACTTTTTCTCCCAGGTATTCCAAGGGCTCTTTACTGGCAACGGTGAACGGAATGACCGCGATTTTCTTGAGAACCAGTTCCTGCTCCTGGGCCAGGGCCGATCCGGCCGCCAACACTACCAGGAGAACTGAAATTATCAAGCGTTGTGCCACCTTATTCTCCCTGTAAAAATATCGCTTTGCCGTCTTTCAGGGTGATGCGCCGGTCCAGGACCCGAGCCATTTCCAGGTTATGGGTGACGATGACCGACGTAAGGCCCTTCTCGGCATTCAATTCCAGGATGAGTTCCTGCACCCGGATCCCGCTCTTGGGGTCCAGGTTGCCGGTGGGCTCATCGGCCAGGAGCACTTCCGGTTCCAGGACCAGGGCCCGAGCCACGGCCCCC